>CAYOTU010000001.1:0-3297 GCA_964406905.1 uncultured Myxococcales bacterium
GGGCGGAATCCTGAGCGGAGGCCGAAGGCCGTAGTCGAAGGGCGGGGGAGTTCATGCCCTACACGAACGTAGTTACCGACACGCCAGATCTCACAAGTCAAGCCTATTGGAAGCGACCCCCTGGCACAGGAACCCATCAGACTTGATAGGAAAATCCAACGGTGGTAGAACCCAGGAAGATTCGGTTGACAGGAGAATGGAATGTCCGGACATAGCAAGTGGAGCACGATCAAGCATAAGAAGGGCAAGGCCGACGCGGCCCGTGGAAAGCTCTTCACACGCCTCATCAAGGAGATCACTGTCGCTGCCCGCATGGGCGGCGGCGATGAAAACTCCAACCCTCGCCTGCGGACTGCGGTCCTGATCGCTCGCGCGGCCAACATGCCAGGCGAAAATATCGACCGGGGTATCAAGCGGGGCACCGGCGAGCTGGAGGGCGTAGACTACGTCGAGATTACCTATGAAGGCTACGGCCCTGAAGGCGCTGCCGTGATGGTTGACGTGGTGACGGATAACCGGAACCGGACCGTCTCCGAGATGCGAAAGCTCTTCTCCAAGTTCGGCGGCAAGATGGGAGAGCAGGGCTCTGTGGCCTGGATCTTCACCAAGCGCGGCCGGGTGGCCCTGGCCGGTGATCTTGACGAGGACACAGTTATGGAGGCTACCCTCGACGCGGGTGCGGACGACATCGTGATTGACGACGGCTTCGCTGAGGTCTTCTGCGAGGTCGAGGATCTCGAAGCGGTGAAGGAGGCCTGCGAGGCAGCGGGCTTCACCAGCGAGGAGGCAGGCATGGTCCAGGTGCCTTCCACCCAGGTGAAGCTTACAGGAAACAAAGCAGCGACCATGCTGCGGCTGATGGAGGCCCTGGACGATCAGGACGACTGCCAGAACGTCTGGTCCAACTTTGACATTGACGAGAAGGACATGGATCTGGAGTGATCCTCCTGGGTATAGATCCCGGCAGCGTAAAGACCGGCTACGGTGTCATAGCGTCCGATGGCCGCGACATCAAGGTCTTGGACTATGGAGTCATACGCCCGGGGGCGAAGAAGAATTTCGAGATCCGCCTCCTGGCTATCCATGACGGCTTGGCGGATGTCATGGCTGCTCACAAACCGGATCTGGCCGTGGTGGAGGGTGTCTTCCACGGGACGCGGGCCAGGAACATCGGCTCCGTCCTGAAGCTCGCCCACGCGCGGGGCGTGGTCCTCCTGGCCGTGGCTCGGGCCGGCGTGGAGATGGTGGAGGTGACCCCCGCTGACGTGAAGAAGTCCATCACGGGTCACGGGCGCGCGGAGAAGAGCCAGGTGCAGGAGATGGTCAAGCTCCTCTTAAAGTTGAAGGGCCGCGTCCCTGAAGACGCGGCGGACGCGCTGGCCTTGGCCCTGACGCAAAGCTATCGTCGGCCCCTGGTGATCGCCACGCGCGGAGGCGAATGATGATCGGATACCTTAGCGGGACCCTGCTTCGACACGCTAACCGGGAGCTGATCATCGACACAGGCGGGGTGGGCTACGTGATCTCGGTGGACGCGCGGCTGGACGATACGCTGCCCGCTCCCGGCGAGCCACTGGAACTCTATATCTATACCCTGGTGCGGGAAGACGCTCTGGCCCTTTACGGTTTCGCTTCCTGGGAGGAGCGGGAGCTCTTCCTCGTCCTCACCAAGGTCTCCGGCATCGGCCCCCGCATCGCGCAGTCGATCCTGGCAACCTACACCAACGATGACCTCGAGGGCATCGTGGCCTTAGCGGACGTGAAGACTCTCTCCAAGGTCCCGGGCATCGGCCCGAAGACAGCGGAGCGGCTCATCATGGAGCTGAAGGCCCCCCTCTCCCGCCTGGGCAAGGTGAAGTCCCGTCTGGGCCCCGTCGCCGCACCGGGTAGCGCGATGGGTGACGCCGCTGACGCACTCGGGAGCCTGGGTTTCCGGCGGGCAGAGATCGAAGAGGTCCTGGCTGGGCTGCGTAGCGAGCGCTTCGAGGGGAACCTCTCCCTGGTTATCAAGGAAGCCCTGCGGAGGTTGTCACGATGACCTGGGATGACGACAAGACCGGCCTCAGCGAAACCCTGGATCCCCGTCCTCTCACCGGGGAACCGGCCGCGGACGCGGCCCTGCGTCCCAAGAGCCTCGCTGAATACATCGGCCAGGAGAAGCTCAAGGCCAACATGGCGGTCTTCGTAGCCGCAGCGCGCAAGCGAGGCGAGGCCCTGGACCACATGCTCTTCTGCGGACCGCCGGGCCTGGGGAAGACCACACTGGCCCTGCTTCTGTCCAAGGAGATGGGCGTCGGGATCCGCACCACGTCCGGCCCGGTGATTGAACGAAAGGGCGATCTCGCCGGGCTCCTCACCGGGCTCGAGGAGCGGGACATACTCTTCATAGACGAGATCCATCGCCTCAACCCCGCCATCGAGGAGAGCCTCTACCCGGCCATGGAGGACTTCACCTTTGACATCCTCATCGGTGAGGGAGCCCACTCCCGCAGCGTCCCCCTGTCCCTGGCCCGGTTCTCTCTCATCGGTGCGACGACCCGTACGGGGCTCCTTACCTCTCCCATGCGCAACCGCTTTGGCCTCATCGCCCGGCTTGAGTACTACACGCCGGAGGAGTTGGAGCGGATCATCATCCGCAGCGCACGCCTCCTGGGGGTGGAGATCGAGGCAGAGGGGGCTCGGGAGATAGCGCGGCGAGCCCGAGGTACACCCCGGGTGGCGAATCGACTCCTGCGGCGGGTGCGGGACTTCGCCGAGGTGGATGGCGACGGCGTCGTGCGCGCGGACATCGCCCGCTCTGCGCTGGATCGCCTCGAGGTGGACGCGTTGGGACTTGAACCCACCGATCGGGACTACCTGTTGATGATGATCGAAAAATTCGGGGGTGGGCCCGTGGGGGTCGAGACCCTCTCTGCGGCCCTGAGCGAGGAACGCAACACCCTTGAGGACGTTGTGGAGCCCTACCTCCTCCAGCAGGGTTTCATTCAGCGCACCAGCCGCGGTCGCCTGGCAACCCCCCGGGCGTATCAGCACCTGGGCCTCCGGCATCGCGGCGGTAGCGGTGATGGGAAACTTTTTGATTGAAGCGTGAACAGGGAGTGAGCCATGCTCAGGACTAAACTCTGGATGATGATGGTGGCCGCTGCCCTGCTGTCGGGCGGGTGTGACTCGGGTGACAAAAAGAACGGGGAGGACACGGCGTCCGCCCAGGACACGGTGGAGGAAGTCGCACTGCCCACGGATACCCCGCCTCCCGACGACGGGCGGGCCCCCCCGGGGGGGCGGGGGCGGGGGGGG
>CAYOTU010000001.1:3307-13343 GCA_964406905.1 uncultured Myxococcales bacterium
CTCCCGACGACACCCCCCCCCCCCCCGAGGAACCGGGCCCGGAGGTCTTCACCACCGGCATCTCTGCAAAGGGCTACGGCGGTTACTGCACTTCGTCCGCGGACTGCACCGAGTTCGGCCTCTCCTGTATCACCGATGGTCCGGATGACCTCTACGCACAATGTTCGTCCACCTGTACCGACAACTTCGACTGCTCCGAGTACCACACCTGCGATCCGAAGCTCGGCAGCGAGCATGTGCAGCACATCTGCATGACAGCGAACTACTGCTCCACGTGTCAGGATGACGTCCAGTGTATGCTGCCGGGGATGCGTTGTCTCGGTGACGGGGCCGACGGCGGCTTCTGTTCGCCCCCCTGCGTTCCGGGCACCCCCTCCTGCGACGCGGGAAGCCGCTGCGTCTACGAGGAGGCCCTGGGCGACTTTTTCTGTCGTCCCATCTGGGGCTCGTGCATCGGGACCGGCGCGCAATGCGCGCCCTGCCGGTACGATCCCGACTGCGCGGCGGGCCACATGTGCCTGGAGATGATGTACTCAAAAGAGAAGTTCTGTGCGAAGGTCTGCGAGGACGACGGCGACTGCCCCGGGGAGATGGCCTGTCTGGCCGGAGGCCCTGCGGGTGAGAACGTCTGCTTCCCGACCTGGGAGGGGAATCCAGTGCCCTCCTGCTACCTGGAGACCGAGGATTTCTGCAACGCATGCGTGAAGGATTTCCATTGTCAGTCCGGGATCTGCTTCTACAGCTTCGGCGGCGAGGACGGGGGGTACTGCTCGAAGGAGTGCGTCGCTGCCACGGACTGCCCCCACGGCATGGGGTGCTTCGCGCGCTACGACCTCTACGACAACAGCCTGGCGGGCTACGCATGTGCGCCCCTGGAAGGGGAGTCCTGCGCGAACTATCTTCAGGTCCAGGCCGGGATGGAGTAGTAGCGTTTGGCGGAACCCTGTGGGAGGCCCTTTAGGGCCGATTTCGGGGCTGAAGCCCCTCCCACAGCAGGAATCGGGGCTGAAGCCCCTCCCACAGGAACTCGTCTTACTTCCGGAATGGCACCTTGAGGAAGCCCTTGTAGGACGCGCGTTTCAGGTGCGCGATGGACCCGGCCGGGTCCAGGTTCTTCGGACAGGCCAGGGAGCAGTTGAACGCTGTGTGGCAACGCCAGATGCCGTGCTCGTCGGAGACCAGCTCCAGGCGCTGTTCGTTCGCGTCGTCACGGGAGTCCAGAAGGAACCGGTTGGTCTGGAGCAGGGCTGCCGGACCGAGGTACTCGGGATCCGAGCCTATCATAGGACAGGCTGAGTAGCAGGACGCACAGAGGATGCAGTCGATAATTTCGTCCAGCTTCGCCCGGTCCGACTGGGACTGGCGGATCTCCCCATCAGAAGGCTTCTTCGAGGTCAACAGGTACGGCAGGATCTGCTTGTACGAAGCGAAGAAGGGCTCCATGTCCACGATCAGATCCCGCTGCACCTGGAGGTGGGCCAGTGGCCGGACTACCACGGGGCCTGGCCCCTTGATGTCCGCCGGGGTCTCGCAGGCCAGCCGGTAGCGTCCAGCGATGTGCATAGCGCAGGAGCCGCAGACACCAGCCCGGCAGGAGCTGCGGAAGCAGATGGACGGGTCGAGGTTGTCCTGGATCCAGTACAGCGCGTCCAGGACGGTCAGGCCCTTGCGGTGCGGGACCGTGTAATCCTGGAACCGCGGCTCCTTGTCGGTCTCGGGGTCAAAGCGGAAGACCTTGAATTGGATGTCCATGCAGCCCTCCTAATACTTCCGTTCCTTGGGTTCCCAGGTTCCCAGCTTAACCGGCGAATAGGAGAGGGTCATCCCCTTCTCGGGTCTCCAGTTCGCTATGGTGTGCTTGAGGAAGTTCTGGTCGTCCCGGGTGGGATAGTCGGTGCGGAACTGGGCGCCGCGGCTCTCCTTGCGGAGGAGCGCGCCAGCCACCGTGGCCTCGGCCACGGCGAGGTTTCCCTCCAATTCAAGGACCCAGGTGAGGGCCTGGTTGTGACGCTTGCCACCGTAGCCCGCCTTGACCCCCTTGAACCTCTCCTGCAACTCCTTGACCTTGTCGAGGCCCTTCTTGAGCTTCTCCTCTTTGCGGAAGATCCCCGCGTTTTCCACCATGGAAGCGCCCAGCTCGTCACGGATCTTTGCGGCGCTCTCGGTGCCGCTGCCCTCGGTGAGAGCCTTGTGTTTTGACTTTTCCTGAGCCAGCGCGTCAACGATGGCCTGCTCGCCCTGCTTGGAGGTGGTCTTGCCGAGGACGTAGTCCGCCGCCTCCCGACCAGCGATGCGGCCGAAGACCAGGGTCTCCAGGAGGGAGTTTCCGCCGAGGCGGTTGGCACCGTGGACGCTCACGCACGCGCATTCTCCGGCAGCATAGAAGCCCTTGGCCTTGGTCTCGGCCTTCTTGTTGGTGTCGATGCCGCCCATGGTGTAGTGGTGCCCCGGCTTCACGGGGATCGGCTCCTTTATCGGGTCCACCCCCGCGAAGTTGATCGCCAGGTCGCGGATTCCGGGGAGTTGGTGTTGGATTTTCTTCGCACCCAGATGCCGCAGATCCAGGTCGATGTGCATGCCGTTTATGGCCCGGCCCTCGTTGATCTCACGCTGCATGTTGCGGGACACGATGTCCCGGGGCGCTACCTCCATGGCTTTCGCTGAGTCCGGGTAGTTGGCCAAGAAGCGATCTCCGGCCGCGTTGGTCAGGAAGCCGCCTTCCCCTCGACAGCCCTCGGTCATCAGTATTCCCGTCCCAAGGAGGGTCGTGGGGTGGAACTGGATGAACTCCATGTCCTTGAGGGGCACACCGGCCCAGAGGGGGATCGCTGTTGCCAGGCCTGTGGAGATCAACGCGTTGGTGGTGGGCAGGAACATCCGCCCGGGCCCGCCCGTGGCGAAGATCACTGCCTCGGCCATGAAGGCCTCCAGCTCTCCCGTGGCCAGGTTCCGGGCGATGACCCCGCGACACTCCCCGTCCTCGATCACGAGGCGGGTCACCATCCACTCGTCGTAGCAGAGCATGTTCTGGCGCTCGGACGCGTGTTCGTAGCGCACTACCTGCTGGTACAGGGTGTGGATCAGCACATGGCCGGTCTTGTCCGCCGCGTAGCAGGTCCTGGGGAAGCCCGCGCCGCCGAAGGGCCGCTGCGAGATGTGCCCCTGGTTGTTTCGGGAGAAGGGACAGCCCCAGTTCTCCATCTCGTAGACGATCTCCGGTGCGGCCTCGGTCAGGGCCAGGGCAGCGTCCTGGTCCGCCAGGTAGTCGCTGCCTTTGACCGTGTCGAATCCGTGCTTGAAGGGAGAGTCGAAGCCGCCCCGGGGGTTGTTTCCCAGGGCAGCGTTGATGCCCCCCTGTGCAGCTATGGAGTGTGAACGCAGGGGGTGGCACTTAGAGATCAGCGCGGCCTTGACGTTTTTTTCGTTGAGTGCGATGGCCGCCCGCATGCCAGCCAGTCCGCCCCCGACGACGATTGCCTCATGGTACTTCATCGTCTCGCCCTCCGCCTCAGAAGAACACTACGACGCTGGCCAACGCGATGGCGCCTGTGAGCACCCCCGCGATCCAGAACATCCCCCGCTGGAGGTGGGTGATGCCCAGCCAGTCCGCCGCAATGATGCGCAGCCCGTTGAACATATGGAACAGGACCGCCACGAGAAGCAGCCACTCCACCGTGTGCATGAAGAACCCTGCAGCGTAGCCCTTCACGACCTTGTCGAAGGCCTCCGAACTTACCTGGCTGAAGGAGAGGCTGTAGATGTGCGCGACCAGGTAGAGGACCAGGGCAACCCCCGAGATCCGCTGGGCAAGAAACGAGACCATGCCCGCGTGCCAGTTGAGCTTGGCTTCCTTTATGTAATCCAGACCCATGGCTTTCCCCTAACCCCCTGTGGTGAAGGCCACGAAGCGCGGCAGCAGCGAAAGGCCGATTACGAAGAGCATCAGGCCTAGGGCCCAAAGGCTCCAGACCCAGATGCTGGCGGCCTTCTTCGACGGGTTGTAGTCCTGGACGATGCCGTAGACACCGTTCATCGCATGATAAAGCGCGGTTGTCAGCAGCAGTCCGTCGAACACAGTCCAGAAGAGCGGCGACTCGAAGAACCTCGCGCCAACCCAGCGGCTTTCCGACGGGATCGTCATCTCCGGGTCGAACAACTTGGCGTAGTGTAGGACCCAGAAGTGGATCATCAGCCCCACCGCCAGGAAGATTGCGGTGATGCGCTGCAAGATCCACGCCCAGCCCGTTTGCTTTCCAACGGCTCGGATCATGGATGCCTCCTTTCGAAACGTTCCATCCGGTCTCAACCGAACGTCATATTCACGGCACGAGGAGACGAAATGCAAGGACTTTCCGGGCTCACACGTTTTCTTTTGGATCCAGGAGAGGCTGGCCGCTACGGAGGCGCGCCTGGAGGGCCTCTGTGCGGTCCTGGGCGACGTCGAGGTGGGACCGAAGCGTCTCCTCCGATTTACTACGGAGGAGGAGGGAGGCCATGGCCCCGCCAGCCATGACGAGGCGTCGGGGTGCGTGGAGCGCGATGAGGGGATCGTGGGTGGCTACCACAGCGGCGACGCCCCGGGCCAGCAGGAACTCCAGGGCTCTCCTTCGGTCGATGCCAGCGTTCTCGATTTCGTCGATCAGTACCACGGGGCAGCGGCTTACCAGGACCGTGTCCGCGACCATCAAGGCCCGAGCCTGGCCCCCGCTCAGGTGGGCCAGGGGGGTCTCCATGGCAAATCCCTCGCCGCAGATGCGGTTGGCCTGGGTCAGGGCCTCGCGCTGGAGGCCCTCGATGTCGGTTCGCGCCCGGCTCCGTGCGTGAAGGGTCAGGAACTCGCCCACGGTCGCGTCGAGGAAGAAGCCCATGGACTGACTGAGACGCGCTACCGCAGCGGTCCCCTCCAGGCCCTCCAGGCCCTCCAGAGACACCCGCCGCGCGGTGGGGGAGTCTCCGTCCGTCAATCGCTCGATGTCCGCGAGGAGGCGGGTCTTTCCCGAACCCGTGGTGCCCACCAGGGCCAGGACCTCGCCGGGGCCCAGGCGGACCTCGGAGACGGGCTCGGCAGCGCCGGCCTTGTCCGTGCCGCCCCGGATCACCAGTTCCCAGCGGTTTTCCATCACATTCCTCCCGTGCATCGAGCGCAGTCACCTCTTGGGACCGGGTACCGCAGTCGCTCCGAGTCCAGAAGTCGAAGCTCGGGCAGGGCCTCCAGCCAGCGGCTCAGATGCGAGGCTCCCTCGCCGGTGAGGCCGTTGATCTCGACCACAGCGGCCTTCGGGTTGATCATTGCCAGGTTAGCACGGAAGATTTCCCGCTCCGCCTGGCTCACCAATTCCTCCCGGGTCAGCACCACAAGGTCGGCCCAGGCCGTTTGGGCTCGGAGGCGGGCCGGTGCGTGGAGGCTGGCGGTCAGGGGCAGGACACAGACGGCGCCGGCCCGCACCAGGAATGGACTGCATCGGTCGCAGAGCCCCGCTGTCTCTGCGACCAGGAGGTCAGCGCCCGCGTCCTCAGCGTCCAGCCATGCTTCGCCCAACTCCTGGACAAAATGGTGGTCCGGGCAGATGTCTTGTCCGAGTCGGACCTCCACCTCGAATCCCGCTGCCTCGTAGAGGGCCGCATCGGAGCCGGCGAGGCAGTCGAACTTTACCAGATGGAGCCGAAGTCCCTTGTCCGCCAGGGGCCGCAGCGCATGAAGCAGCACCGAGGTCTTGCCCGCCGCGGAGGGGCCCGCCACCAGCGCTATGCGCATTGTCTCCTCCTCATCGGCTTCTCCGCTTCCGTGGCATGGGAACCAGCGCGTCGGGACCCCGCAGATGGAGGTAGGAGCGGTAGACCCCCGGGCAGGTGCGGTAGTGCCGACAGGTCCGGCAGGAAGGAGGCTTCGTCCTGTAGAGGTCAAGCGCTGTACGGTTGTAGCGGACACTGTCTCCGTCCTCGTGAATCTGGAAGATTGTCATGAAGCGGTCCATGTCACGGTCCAGGTGGTCCTCCCCGATGACGCATGGTGGGACCCCACGGTAGGTCAGGGGGAGGCCCTCGGTAGCGGCCAGGTCCAGGGCCTCCCGCAGGCGGGGCGCCACCTCCCGGTAGTCCGGGACCAGCTCCTCCCGGTGGGTCCAGGCGTTTTCCTCGGGCATGATGAAGTCCAGGTTGCAGTACGAGGGGCCGCGGTGGTCCTGTGAGAGCCCGGCCAGGTGCTGGGCCAGCGCGGGCAGATGGTCCAGGTTTGCCCGGGTGATGACTCCGATGGTGCCCACCACGATCTCTGGGTGGTCCAGGAGGTTGCGGTAGCCGGCCAGGACAGCGTCAAAGGCCTTGCGCCGCCAGAGGCGCTCAGCGGTTTCTCTGTCCGGGGTGTCGAAAGACAGGCCGAACGCGCCGACACCCGCGTCGATCAGGCGTTGTACGTTGCGCGGCGCTGCGAGGAGGCTGCCGTTGGTGAGCAGCACGATCCTCTGGTACCCCAACTCCCGGCAGGTATCGAGGGTCTCGAAGAGCCGCGGGTGAAGGGTAGGTTCCCCGCCGGTGAGGGATACCCCCAGGAGGCCGGCGCGGCGCCCCAACTCCAGTTCGGCCCGGATCTCCTGCTGGCCCCGGACGAATTTCTTTTCGCTGCCGACAAGGCAGTAGGTGCAGTTGAAGTTGCACACTGTCCCCATCCGGAGATCCAGGTAGGGATAGAAGCGGCGCAGGTAGTCGGCCACCGCTGGGATCGGGCCCGGTGCGCCGATGCGTTCTCGTACTCCGATGACGTTGATGAAGCGTCGTCGCCCCAACTCCATGACCTCGGTCAGGCGGTCCAGGTCCAGGTCCAGCGCTGGCCGGTCCGGTGTCTCTGCGGGTACCGCGGCTCGGGCGCGAACAGCGATAGCGTCCAAGGGGGCCAGGCGGTACCAGGCCTTGCCTTCCTGCTCTCGGGTCTCCACGAGGCCTCGGGTCACGAGACCGGGGAGGGCCGCTGCCACCCGTTCGGCCTCCATCCTGGCCAGATGTGGCAGGCGACTGCCCGGCTCCTCCCGAAAGCAGAGGAAGCCCACCAGGAGGGAGAGTTCGTCTTCGTCCAGGTCCAGCGCTTGTTGCAGTACGCCCAGGTCCATATTTCAGGCCTGTAGGATTCCTACCTCGGTGCGGCCGAGGCAGAAGGAGCAGAAGAATTGAGGAAGAGGCCGTCGCATATCGAGGCTTCCTTCACCGCCGCCAGCGGTGAGCCAGGCATCAATCCGCGCGACGACGGCCTGGGCGCCCTCGCCGGTGAGACCGTTCAGGAAGTGCACCGGCAGGTCAGGGGAGACAGCGTGGAGGGCTCCCTCAAAGAGAGTCCGCTCCGTGCCCGTCACCCGATCCGGCCGGGTGCAGACGCAGAGGTCGCAGGTCTCGAGCATCGGGCCGACCTTTCCGGGGACACGGAGACCTCCGGTGAGATCCACAGCAAAGATCCCGAACGCGCGTTCCGGGAAGGGGGAGCATCTGGCGCATAGCCCGGCGGTCTCCAGGACCACGACATCCGCTGCGTCGGCCGCAGCGCGGTCGAGGATAGCGTCCAGATGCCGGGCCAGCGCGTGGTCCGGGCAGTAGGCCTCGTCCACCCATCGGTGGAGCGGATAAGAGGGAGAGGGGGGGGGAGAGGCCCCCGCCGGATCCACCCGCAGCTCCGCGGCGATTACGCGGCGTCCCTCCCGAGACAGGCCCGGGAGCAGGCGACGCAGGAGCGCAGTCTTGCCGCTCGACGGGTAGCCAGCGATCACGATAAGGGGGAGCATCTGATCCCGTCCTCGTTTGGTCCAAAAGGCCTGACCAGTAGAGCCGGACCGGGGGTGCTAAGTCAACGAGAAAATGTGGAATTCCCCGGCTGTTCGTGGTACACCACCCCTGTCTCGGCCATGGGGGTAACCCCGCGGCCGACCAGCGGAGGAGCGGATGAAGCAGGTGTATGAAGGCAGGCACGAAGGGGATTCTGATGGCAAGGTGCGCTGGTACGAGCGCGCACTCCGTGATCACCGGCTGGTGTTTCTCTCGGGGGAGGTTTCCGACCGCAGCGCGACGAATTTGATCTCCCAGTTCATCGCACTGGACGCAGAGGATCCAGCGGCTCCCATAACCTTTATGATCAACTCAGGCGGGGGCGCGATCTCCTCGGGGTTCGCTATCTATGACGCCGTCCGAATGATCTCCGCGCCTGTGCGCACCGTGGGAATGGGGCTCGTGGCGAGCATGGGGGTGACCCTCCTCCTCTCCGTGCCGAAGGAGCGGCGTTTTTCCATGCCCAATACCCGGTACATGATCCACCAGCCCCTGATCTCGGGGACCATGGTAGCGCCGGCATCGGATCTGGAGATCAGCGCTCGCGAGATGGTCAAGCTCAAGGAGCATCTGAACCGCCTCATATCGGAAGCGACGGGCCAGCCCCTTGAGCGGGTGGAGAAAGACACCCTGCGTGATTACTGGATGAACCCCACGGAGGCGAAGGACTACGGCCTCGTGGGTGACGTCGTGAAAAACCTGGCAGCGTTCCAGGAGTGACAGCGATATGGGCCCTATGATGCGCGAACAGGATTCCTCCTGTGGTCTGGACGGCCTTCAGGCTGTCCTCCCTTTGATTCTAGTTTTGACGTTGGCCGCCTGCTCTTCTGCACCCACGATCAAGGGTAGCCCAGCGGACCAGGAGCGGATGCGATACGAGGCGGCTCTGAATGACCTGATCCGCAATCGAACCCAGGAGGCCCAGGAGGCCTTCTCTACCCTCATGGAGAGTTCCTCCAATCCCGAGGTCACCGAGCTGTCCATGCTTCGCCTCGGCGACGCGCTCTTCGTTGAAGGCCACTTCGCTGAAGCCCGAGAGGTCTACCGGCAGTTCACCGAGCAGTTTGGCTCGTCACCCAACGTCCCCCACGCACTCTACATGTCGGCCCGCTGCCACCTGGAGCGAGCCCCCGATGACCTGTGGATCCTGCCACCGGCCTCGGAGCGGGAGCAGAGCGATCTGAGTCAGGCCCTGGTCCTCCTGCGGCGGCTGATCCTTTCACACGTTGACAGCTTCGCGGCGGTCCGTGGCCGGGCTCTCTATGCCCGCTCAGCGAAGAAATCCTGTGAGCACGAGTTGTACGTGGCCCGCTACTACCTGGGTCGCAAGCGGCCCGTGGGGACGATCCAGCGTCTGGAGCAGCTACTCGCTGCCGAAGCAGACCAGCGGAAGATGGGTCTCCTTCCAGCGAGCTGGCACATGTGCGGCGAGGTGGACGACGGTTTCCTGCTGTTGGCCGAGGGCTACGCGCAGGACGGCAACAGGGAGGACGTGGAGCGCACTCTTGAGCGCTACACGGCCCTGCGGCCCAGGGGGCCTGCCATCGATGACATCCGGGAGCTGATCGAGGATCTCAACTGACCAGACGCCAGTCCTTGGTGGTTTATGGGAGGGGCTTTCCTGCCCTGACGTCTTTTTCCTGTGTGCGGGATTCTCCAGCTCTGAATAGCTTGATAGTTCACCGCCAGAGGCGGTATACTTTCCCCGTGATGGTTTTTGAGGAACACAGACCAATGACGGATGTCGAGTTTAAGATCGGGGATCTAGCGGTTTACCCGGCGCAGGGGGTGGCGGAGATCACGGGGATCGAGACGCGGCGTATAGGTGCTCTCCAGGAGATCTTCTATACCCTTCGTATTATCGACTCCGAGAAGAAGATCATGATCCCGGTAAAGAAGGTCGGCCCGGTGGGGTTGCGCAAGGTAATCACCCGGGAAGAGGTCGATGGGCTCTTCGCGCTCATGGCTGAACGAGATGAGGGCAGCGATGTCCATGAAACCTGGAATCGCCGGTACCGGCGGTACCTCGAGAAGATCAAGAGTGGCTACGCTACCGAAGTTGCGGAGGTCTACCGCGATCTCTCTGTAATCAAGATCGGCAAGGAGTTGTCCTTTGGCGAGCGCAAAATGCTGGACATGGCCAAGACCCTCCTGGTGAAGGAGGTCGCCATCGCTACGGGCATGACTAAGGAAGCGGTCGAGGAGCGGCTGGATAAGATCTTCGAGGTGG
>CAYOTU010000001.1:13443-33401 GCA_964406905.1 uncultured Myxococcales bacterium
AGCCGGAGGAGCCGGAGGAGCCGGAGGAGCCGGAGGAGCCGGAGGAGCCGGAGGAGCCGGAGGAACCCGACGCGCCCGACACAGCGGTGGACCACCAGGCCGCCTCCAAGTAGGAATCCCAATGAGAGCTGTCGTGCAGCGCGTCTCCGAAGCCTCGGTGACCGTGGACGGTGAGGTTCGCGGTGCGATCGGCCCCGGCCTCCTGATCCTCTTGGCAGCGGGGGAAGGGGACGAACCCCGGGATCTTGATTACCTCGTTCGCAAGGTCACGGGCCTGCGGGTCTTCGAAGACGGCGACGGGAAGATGAACCTGGACGTAGCCGAGGTGGGCGCCGCGCTCCTTGTGGTCTCCCAGTTCACCCTCTACGGCGACTGCCGCAAGGGTCGTCGTCCTTCCTTTGTCCACGCATTGGAGCCTCTCGCAGCAGATCAAATGGTGAAGAACTTTGTCGCCCGCTGCCGAGCCCTCAACGTCCCGGTGGAGACCGGCGTCTTCGGCGCGCATATGCAGGTCTCGCTGATCAACGACGGCCCCGTGACCCTCCTGATCGACTCCAAGAAGATTTTCTAGGCGTTCTATTTGCAGGGCGGGAGGGTATAGCCCTTTTTCGCGCAGTCCACGGGCTCCTTGCCCTGCTCCTCTTGGAGAAGGACGTTCTGGAGGCGGCAGTCGAGCCACTCGTGGAGACAATCGGGCTCGGTGCAGTTGCCCCGGCTGTTCTGGAGGCCCTCGTCGAGGTAGGTGTACCACTTCGGGAAGGTGATCTTGATCTCATCCACCAACGGTGACCACCGGGCCTCGGAGAATCCGTACTCGGAGCGGATCGCCTGGTTGCCTACCTCGCCGTGCTTCTTCCACCAGTTGGACAAGTTCTGGATCTGCTCTTGCGCTGTGTCCCGGATCGTGTTCCCAACCGCGCCGATGATCTCGCCCTCCTCGAACTGCTCAAGGTTGCCCATGAGCAACGCATAGCGGTCGTTCATCTTCAGGCTGGTATCCAGGGCGCGTTCCACCATGGTGGGTTCCCGGAGCCAGGCGGCCGCGGCCCGGCTGCGCTTGAACTTCCGTTCGATCGCTGCTTTGCGTTTGGACCATGTGGCCAGCTTGCCCTTCTCCTGCTCCAGGATAGAGCGGTCCAGGACCGTCCAGTCGGAGAGGAGGGGGATCGTGTCTTCGTCCCGATCCAACTCGGGCTTGAGCCAGACCAGCCCCTGCAAATACTTGTACCGTTTGCCGTCGAGTGACTTGGCCACGAGGAGGGTCTTGTTGTAGTCCAGCTTCGCCAGCTTTGCCTCGAAGGCAGTTGGGTTGTCAAGGAGCTTGGTCAGCCAGAAGTACTTCATGGGGATGTCTGTGTTGACCAACTCGGAGATCACCTGGCGGTAGCTGGGCGCGTCGACCTGATCCGCGTGCTTGGCGTCGTATTCGTCCTGGGACAGAAAGAAGGGCTCCAGGCGTTTCTTCAGGATGGCCATTCCCTTCGCGGCGGTCTCGGGATCGAGGACCGACGCGTAGAGCAGGTATTTGTGGTACTCCGGCTGGTCCCCCTCGACCTTCGGCGGCATGCCCATTTGTGTTTCTTCCAGTTTGCCCATCTCGTCGAAGTGGGGCTTCGCTTTCTTGAAGTCAGCGATGCGCAGCAGTCCCCAGTAGAGGTCGGGATCGGTGATCTTGATGCCATCGAGGACCGTCGTTGAGTACTGGGCCAGGAAGGCCTTCCTGTCCGTTGCCATGAGGCCTCGGGCCTCGGCCAGCTTCTTGCGCAACGCGCCCCAGGGCTCGATGGAGTCCTTGAACCACCGTGCCTGGCTTGCGTGCTCCTTCTGGATTTGCTGGTAGCGGTCCATCAACTCCTTGAAGCGCTTCCGGTCCACTTCATAGCGTTCCGCATCCTTCTCCTTGACGAAGAGGAGGCAGGCCTGGACATCATGTTCCCAGAGCTTGTTGTAGAAGATGTCGAAGATAGGTGTACCGATCCACCAGGTCACGTCCAGCGTTGCCTTGAGGCCGCGGGCGGGATCTACCCAGATGCCCCTGGCCTGGGCGTCGGCCATGTGGTCAGCCATGCGGGCTGCGACGAGCTTGTCCATGGTCTTCTGGAACTCGTCGGGCTGGTACAGGTACAGCTTCGTCATGTACTGAATGTGGCGGGCGCCGGCCTCGGCCTTGAGGATCATGTCCTCGTAGGCCTCGGGGGTGCCGCCGAACTCGGCCTTCGTCTTGAAGTAGTCCTCGAACTGGATCTTCTCGCCAGCCATGATCGTCGCGCCGGCGCCCTCGTCCTTGAACATCCCAACCAGGGACTGGTAAGCCTCGGGGTAGCTGCCCTGGATTCCGGCGAGGGCAGCGTCGCACTCACCCTTCTTGTCGAGCTTCTCGTCGATGACGATGAACTCGTGGGGCTTACGCTCCTTGTCGTTCTTTGCCTGCTGGTCCATCCACTTGCTCAGGCATATGATCCCGGCCTTGAGGATCGGGCGCTTCGCCATCTCGTTTGCCAGTTCCGGGTGGGTCTTGGTGGCGGGGTCCATGAGCTGCACGACGCCCCAGTAGGCGTCTTCGTCCTCGCCCTTGAGGACCTTCATGTTCTCTTCGCTGCACTTACCCGGGGAGATGCAGAACCAGAACAGCTCGCCGCGGGAGTCCACGATTGTGGCCATCTTTTTGACCTTGCGGAGGACACCGATTTCCGTCACCACCATCTCGTGCTGCTGCCGTTGCTTCTTCAGCGCGAGCTGTTTCTCTTCCTTCTCCTTGGCCTTCTCGGCCAGGGCCTGGAGGCCTTCCTTCAGGGCGTGGTCACGCTGCCGTACCTGAAGGAGGCGTTCCCACTCCCGGTCCCAGCAGCGGATAGACTTTGAGGCCTTTGCGAATTTGTCCAGCACCGGAACCCAGTGCCGCAGGAGGCTGAAGTCCTTTGGGAAGAGGATCACGTAACGACCGGACCCGAGGCTCTTCCAGTTCTCCTCGGTGTAGCTGACCAACGAGGGGAGATAGTCCGTGGCCTCAAAGAGGAAGCTGTAGTCGTAAACGAAGACCGGCACCCGGGACGGATCCATGGGGATGTCGCTATCGGGGCATTTTTGCAGGGCCCCGCTCGTTGCCGGGTAGTACTTCTTGTTCTCGGGACAGAAGTCCACGGGCTTGAGTGTGTGGACGAAGCATTCGCACCGCTCTTTGCATTCGCCGGGGACCTTGCCACAGAAGCCCTCGGTGTAGATGTCCTTGTCCTCGAGAATCTGGGCGCAGCCCTGGTCAGCGGAGTCGGCCTCGGGTGTCTCCGCTGAGACTTCTTCGGTCTCGGCGGCCTCAGGTTGGGGTGCCGCAACGGCCAGACATTTTTCCCAGCCCGGGCAGACGATCTTGGAGGCCGGGTAGAACCGCGCGTCGGCAATGCACATCTTGCCACGTTCCCGGATGGGGAGGTTCTGGATGTTCAGCTCCGGCAGCTCCTCGTCTTCGCCGAGATTGAGGGAGTCGTTGTCGATGGAGACGGGGTCGCCGTAGGCCAGGCGCTCCTTGGATTCGATGTCCTCGAAGACGTAGGCCTGCTGGATGATGGTGACCTTCGCCGTCGTGGGGAAGTACTGCAGGCGGATGTTGCCCGACTTCTCCTGGAGGCGGGCCTCCTTCTCGTCGTACTGCCGCGCCAGGTCCTGGACCTTCTGCTTGTCGATCTTGAGTAGATCGCCCTGGAGAAAGGCCCGCACCCGGGTGTTGGCGACGGGGTCGACGAAGATGTAGCCCACAAGGGCGATGACCACCGCCAGCGCAGCGAGGAAGAAAATCAGGCCGAGGTGGCCCGTATTTCCGCCAGCCATCAACTCGTCGATCTCGCTGGACTCGATGTCCATGTCCGCTGGATCGTCCCCGGGGTCGTTGACCATCTGGGAGAACCCGTCTCCCAGGATCTGATCCAGGTGGTCAGCGGTGCTCTCGAAGCGGGACTCGTCGCCGGGCACTTCCGGCTGCTGCGTGTCCGTTTCTGGAGTCTCCGGCTCGTTGATGTTGAGATCGTCCCGCTTGTCGTCGTTGCCGTTGTCCATGGGCGTCCTCTTTTCTTGCGCGAATGTTCACGACAAAAATGTACGGTTGGGATTTAAAACCGTGCGCGAGGCAAAGTCAAGGACGAAAGAGAGTTATACGCAGCCGCCGTTGCAGGAGTCGAGGGGGACGATCACCTGCTTGGACCCGATTTTCGGTACCGTGGTGACCGTGTCGCCGAACATGACCCGAGTGCCGTCGGGGTCGAGACCGAAGAGGATCACCTCCAGTTCCATGTCCGTGGGCAGGTCCGGGATCTCGATGTAGCCGTCCTCGTTCATGTCCGGATGGTCCACGGTCAGGTTGCAGGGGTAGACAGCGCTGAACTCCGAGTCCCCGGTTGCCTCCCGGTTGATGTTGATCTCTATCGCGTCGGTACCGGCAAAAGCGCAGTTCGACTTCTCCTCGGGAAAGGACCAGCGCAACTCAAGGGTGCCCTTGATCTGTTCAAGGACCAGCTTCGAGGGCGGGGAGGACGGCTCGTCGCCCTTCTTCACTTTGAGTCCTTCAAAGACGACCTTATACAGGGCCTGGCCATCCTCGGAGAGGCCGATGAGGCGAACGTTGTAGGTCCCCACGGGCACAGCGGGGATCGTTACCTTGCCGTCCGTGCATGCGGTCGTACGCACCAGGATCCGTTCGTTTTCCTGGTAGAGTTGCAGCTCTACCTCGGCGAGACTCGCGTTGGAGCAGGTGGTGTTGGCCACGATCCAGGAGACCTCCACCAATCCCTCTCCAGGATCCTCCGCCGGGCCGCACGCGGTCGCAAAGGTCATCAGCAGGGTCAGGGCCGGGATCGTCAATAAGTATTTCATGCGGACCTCCTGTGCATCTTGAGATTAAGCACAAGCGGGCCCCGACGCAAGAATCCCGTGCCGTCCAGAATTTTGCGTCCGGAGCAACGCGGGACATAATTAATCTGGATTGGCTTTTGCCTATGGCACGGAGGCGTGATGAAGACTCGCCGGAGTTGGCCTCGAATCCTGGTGCTCGCTGTGCTGGTCGCGGCGATCACTGCGGGCTGTAGTGTCGAGCTGCGCCGCCCCCTGATAGCGTACAACTTCGACAACCCGATCCTGAATGAGCGCTGGACGCAGGCTTACCGTGTCACCTTGCCCCCGGCTCGTTCGATCCCTGCTCCAGAGAAGCCTGAACTCAAGGAAGAGGCTCGGCAAGCTCGTGTCTCGGATGGGGTCGTGAAACGAGATCCGACGCCAGCCCCCGTTGCCTCTGCCGCGCCGGTTCCCGTAGCGACCACGGTAGCGACCAAGGACACATCGCCTCGTGGCGTAGCGACAACCCCTCTACCCATCGCGATGGCCGGGGAGCAGACGACGAAGCCCGCTGTGGCGAAGCCCGCTGCGACAAAGCCTGTCCCGCCGCTGGCTGTGGCCGGATCCACTGCAAAGCTGGCCTCGCCGACAAAGCCAGCCTCGCCGACAAAGCTCCCTGAGGTTGCGGACGCGGCTGGCCGCCTCGTCGGAATCCGATCCTCTTTTGACCAGGACAGTTTTCTCAAGCATGTGCTCTTTGTGAGCAACGTCTCCCTCGACGACGCTCCAGGGGAGGGTCTCGCCCGCTGGGTCTGGAGCCGCTACGGCAAGGCCGGGGCCACGCGCCTGACGCCTGGAAGCCTGCTCTTCCTCGGCCGGGGCAAGAAGATAAGGATGGTCGGGATCGTGGAGGCCGTGGATGACCACGGCACCGCCACCTTTGTCGCTGTCCAGGGGGACGAGGTGAAACGCCTTACCGTCACCCCCTCCAGGCCGCGGGTCCGTCGAGATGAGGGCACCGGTCGAATCCTCAACAGCCCCATGGGCCGCGGCCGTCTGGCCGGTGAGGCCATTATGGGCAGCGTAAGGGTGATCCCCGACACGGCCGGCAACGCGGCCATGGCCACTGCGGAGTAGCTTCCCGAGTTTCCCTTTCCGTGATAACAGTGCGTTATGTGGTTTGACGGAGGGCGTTATGCGGAGCCTTTTCTTCCCTGATTCCATTCTGGTGATAGGTGTCTCCCCCAGCCCCAGAAACATGGGGCGATATATCGTCGATAACCTGCTGCGCTTCAAGTTCAGCGGGCAGATCCACCTCTTGGGGCGGAGACCCGGCTTCTACGCTGGCCATCCGATCTACACGAACTTCGACGCGCTCCCCGATGGCATCGACCTTGCGGTGATGCTGACCCCCGCGGAGATGATCGTCGAGACCCTCGTCGCGTGCGGCCGCAAGGGGATTCGCCGGGCGATCATCGAGAGCGGCGGGTTCTCCGAGCTGACCGGAGACGACGATCGGCTTGACGAGGAGGTTCTTGCTGTGGCCCGGGAGCACGGGATCCGCTTTGTCGGGCCCAACGGCTTGGGCGCTATCTGCCGGGCCTCGGGGATGGTCTCCCCATTCATGCCCATGGATGCCCTGCCTCGGGAAGGGGACATCTCCGTCCTGGCCCAGAGCGGCGGTGTCGGGGTGACCTATATCGCCGCGCTCTGGTCGGAAAATCTGGGCATGGATCGTTTTGTGTCCCTGGGCAACAAGCTCTCCCTCGACGAGACAGACTACCTGGAACATTTGTCATCAGAGGGGACGAGCCGGACGGTCTGTTTTTACCTGGAGGATGTACGGCGGGGGCGCGCTTTCTACGACGCGGTCCGAGGCTTCGACGGTACAGTGATCGTACAGAGAGCCGGATTCACCGCAGCGGGCCACCGTGCAGCCTCGTCCCATACGGCGTCCCTCGCAGTGGATGACCGGGTGGTGGACGCTGCGATGCGACAGGCCGGTGCGATTCGGGTGCAATCCATGGACCAGATGATTACCCACGCCAAGGTGGCTGCACTGCCCCCCATGCGGGGAAACCGCCTGATGATCATCGCTCGTTCCGGGGGCCACGCGGTCATCGCGGCGGACGTGGCAGAACAGAGCGGCTTCGTCATGCCTCCCCTTCCTCCTGAGATGGCCCGTGTTGCCGCGCAGGCGGGACGGGGCCAGGTGATCCGTACGGACAATCCCCTGGACCTCGGTGATGTCTTCGACTTCGATGTGTATAAAAAGCTCCTCTTCATGGCAGCGGAGAGCGCGGAGTTCGACGGGGTTGTGTTGATCCAGGTTTTCTCGTCCGAGGCCGAGGTGCAGGCCTCGGCCCGCCTCCTGGAGCCCGCTGCTCACATCACCGAGGCCACGGGCAAGCCTGTCTATCTCTGTCTTATCACGGTCCCGCTGATCCTCAAGGGTCTGAAGCGTCACACCCCGCTACCCCTCTTCGACGCGCCGGAGACCATGATCGAGGCCATGTCGGCCCTCCGCCGGGTTGGGGCGCGGCGCAGGGACCGCGACGAACTCCGCGTTGACCGCACCGGCGATCCTGCTCCTGCCCTGGGGGCGGACGCTGCCTCCGGGGGGCGGAGCCGATATCTAAACGCGGCTGCGGCATGGGGCTTGCTGGAGCGTTGGGGTTTCCCCGTTGCGCGGTGGCGCGTGGTGACTCGTCGTGAAGACCTGGCCGACGCGTGCGCGGCTGTGGGCTATCCCGTTGTGCTCAAGGCGGACTCCGATGATCTGGTGCACAAGAGCGACGTCGGCGGGGTCGAGGTCGGCCTCGAGGACCAGGAAGCGGCCATGGCCGCGTACGACCGAATCCACGCGGCGGTGGCCGCTGCCGCGCCGACGGTATCCGTGGATGGTGTCCTGGTCCAGGCCATGGTGCGAGGGGGGCGTGAGGTTTTCCTCGGGGGGCGCCGCGACCCGTCCTTCGGTCCCTTGATCATGACCGGTGTGGGGGGCGTCTACGTGGAGACCTTGGGGGATGTGTCCCTTCGTCTCGCCCCGCTTTCGCGGCGGGACGTCACAGATCTCATCGATGAGGTGAGCTGGTTCAAGACACTGGCGCCGGTACGGGGCCAACCCGGAGCGGATCGAAGTCTCCTGGAGGATCAACTCCTGACGCTGTCCGCGATGCTCTGCGCGGAGGAGCAGGTCGAGGAGATTGACATCAACCCGTTGCTGTTGGGAAACGAGGGCGAGGGGGGCACGATCGTGGACGTCCGGATTCGGCTTCGTCAGGCAGAAATCGGGGCTGAAGCCCCTCCCACAGAGCTACACTGAGAAGATACAGATCCGGCGATCCCGCCCCATACCTTCGGAGCGGCTGTCGATGCCTTCGTGCTGCTTGACCTCGATGTGGACGAGGCGCCGGTCCCGGGGGTTGAGTTCTTCCTCGATCCAGAACTCCTTGCCCGTTTCGATGACCTCCTGGCACCATTTCTTCGCACGACGAGTCAGCTCCGCGTCGAACTTGTCGAGCATGCCGGCTACGTCCACGATGATCCGGTAGCGCGGGGGAAAGCGATTGACGATCTTGTTCAGCAGGAACTGATACGCGTCGATCAGGTCCCGTCCTTCGTCAGCGAGATCCGCTGCGTCATCGTCAATCTTGACCATGATCCGGCTTTGTGCATGCCGGGACACGGTGACTCCGGTCTCCCAGCCCATCTGTTTCAGGAGGTCACGGGAGACCTCCTCGGCCCGGGCGATGCGGCGCTCGATCTCTGCCTCGTCTACGGGGCCTTCGTCCCGGCGGGGACGACTCCGCTCCCGTCCGCTGTCCCGTCGTCCGCTGTCCCGCCGTCCGTCCCGCCGTCCTCGGGGGGCGCTGGTCCGTTCGTTACCGATCTCTGGCTCCCCCTGCTTGTTTTCCGGGGCCGGGGTCGGGGTGATTGGTGCGGGGGTGGCCGGTGCGGGGGCCACGGAGGGTACCACTACCTCGATGGTAGCGCTGCCGCCCAGGCCCAGGAAGCCTTTCTCCTTCGACACCAGGGTCCAGCTCAGTTCCGCACTGGGGATTCCGAGGATCCGCGCGGCCCGGTCCCTAGCCTGGTCTTCGTTTTTTCCGGTGAAGCGCTGTTTTTCTTCCATGTCTCGCCTCCTATTTCCTATGGGTGGAAAATGTTTCAAGCTCGTATTTCGTCCATCTCATCGTTTGCCACTTCAGGCCCGTCCACCCGCGGCTGCCGGTGTTGCCGGCGGGGCGAACTTACGCTTCAGGTAGTACTGCTGCACCAGGGACAGGATGGTGTTCACCAGGATGTACAGGTTCAGGCCGGCAGGCAGGAACAGCATGAACACGGTGAACATCACGGGCATGATGTACAGCATCATTTTCGCCTGCTGTGAGTCCGTCGCTGTGGGCGTCATCTTCTGCTGGAGGAACATCAGCCCGCCCAGCAGCAGTGGCATCACGAAGAACGGATCGGGAGCAGAGAGGTCGTGAATCCAGAGCCCCATGGGGGCCTGGTACAGCTCCGCGGATGAGTAGATCGTTCGGTAAAGAGCGATCCAGATCGGCATTTGCAGGAGCATCGGGAAGCAGCCACCGAGGGGGTTGACCTTCTCCCGTTTGTACAGGTTCATCATCTCCTGGTTCAGGCGGGTCTTGTCCTTCCCGTATTTTTCCCGGAGCGTATCCATCTGGGGCTTGAGCGCGGACATGCGCTGCATCTGGCCGAAGGACTTTTGAGTCAAGGGGAGGAGGAGGACCTTCACCAGGACAGTCAGGAGGATGATCGCCAAGGTCCAGCTAGCGGTCAGGGAGTGGCACCACTTAAGAACCTGGAGCATCGGCTTGGCCAGGATGCCCACGATCCAGAAATCGATGGAGTCCTCAAGGCCCACATCGGCTTTTTTCAGCAGGCTGATGTCCTTGGGGCCGGAGTAGAGCTCGAACGAGTAAGACAGTCGGCCATCCTTCTCGCGGTATTTCTTCAGCCGTTCCATATCGGGGAAGTCGGGGTGTTCCTTGAGGGCCTTCTCGACGCTGCTGTCCGAGTTCAGCTTCGCCAACTCGATGCCCAGTTGCTCAGCAAGCTCCGTGCAGGTGACCCGTCCGGGGGCTGAGTACCATTCCGGAACGCAGCCTTTCTCCGTGGACAGGCCCTGGAGTTCCGTGCGGGTCCGGTACATCCGGGCGCTGACCACGCCGTTGGACGCGGCGTAGAGCTGGCAACGGGCCTTGGGCATCTTGCGGTTGACCGCGGCCTGGAAGAAGTAGCGGCCCCCGACCCCGATCCACTCGGCTTCCCCCGGGGGATTTTCGGGCTGGCCTCCATCCTCGGCGAGGTCCTTTCCGTCCTCCCGGGTGAGGTCCCCTCCCGCCTGACAGAGGGATTGGAGAATATCCGGAGGCGGGCTGAACATACCCTTGTTTCCCTTACCCGGCCTCTCCCAGGCGTGGACCTCCAGCGCAGGCTGTAGGAACACGGCCTTCTCGCCGAAGTTGTACAGAGTGACCGTCAGCGCTGTCCGGTAGTCGTCCAGGGGCCGCAGACGGCGCTCGATGAATACGTCGGAGCTATCCACCGTGGGATCGGGCCAGACGTAGACAGCCTCCTCCGCGTCGGGAGGGGACAGGAGGGTATAGATTGGATCGACGCGGTAAAGGTCAAGGAGCCCCGCCTCCACCCGGGCGCCCGCAGTCCACTCGCCTTCCTTGTCCAGGTTTTTTGCCTCGGCAGCGATCGGATCCTGTAGTGTGCGGATTACCTTTGCCCCGGAGTCGTCATCCTGCGGCAGGAAGACAACCTGAAAGGGCAGGTAGCTTGTGGACCAAGTGTTGATCAGATGCAGGGGCCCCGCAGCGCTGAGCCAGGAGGGGACGCCTTCGATGGCCTCCTCTTTGCCCGTCTGTCGATACTGGTCATGAATCAATTCGATGCACGCGAAGGTTCCGCCTCGTCCGGAGAGCAGGGCCCTGTAGAGGGGCGGATCGCCCACCCCGTCCCAGAGCACGGCCCCGGGTTCCCCCTCGCCGCAACCGCCTGAGAGAACCGGTACGGAGGGTGCGTCCCCCTCAGCACGGGCAGCGGGGATTGAAAATAAGGCGAGCAGGAGCAGGGCAGCAGTGAGGGTTCGCACGGACGTCACGGGGTAGCCTCCTCGTGGGAACAGGGGGTCTGTGATCGCATGGTGAAGCTCTTGGGGACCGGGTCCAGGCCGCCGGGATGGAAGGGGTGGCAGCGGGCCAGGCGCCATGCGGCGAGGATCGTACCCCGGCCAACGCCGAAGCGGGTCACCGCCTCGGCTGCATAGTCGGAGCAGGTGGGGAGGAATCTGCAGCTTGGCGGCAGCAGCGGACTGAGGAGCCGCTGGTAGAGGCGGATCAAGGCCAGCACGAACAGGGACGGGAGCCGCACCAGTCTAGTGGTGAGTTTGACGGGCATAGATTCTGAAGGCATGCGCCATGTCCTTCTGGTACCGCTCCAGACCGGGCCAGGCGGTGCCGCGTTTGACGATGATCACCACGTCCGTGCCGGGGGGAAGGTCGTCCCGGATACGCCGGAAAGCCTCTCGGATGACCCGCTTGGCCCGATTTCGGAAGACAGCATTGCCCACCTTTCGGGTGACGGTAATCCCCAGTCGACGCTCCTCGGATGGACCCGCAACGGCAAAAACCAGAAGGTTGCGGGTGTGAATCTTCCGCCCCTCCTGGAGAACCCTCTTGAATTGAACACTCCGGTGGAGTCGCTGATCAGGGGTGAAGGGTCCGGGGCCCATGCCGCAGCGCGGTCCGCCCGATCACTTATGGGGGATAGCGACGGCGAGCCGCTTCCTGCCCTTGGCCCGGCGGGCATTGATAATTTTCCGGCCCGCCGTTGTGGCCATCCGTGATCGGAAGCCGTGCTTCCGGATACGTTTGGTGTTGTGTGGTTGATATGTTCTCTTCACGGTGTCTCTCCTTCAAGCCCGTGCGTACAACGCAGCTTTCGACGAGCGAAATTATGTGGAAAAGATGTCCGGTGTCAACGACTTTTTCCTACAGACGCCCGCCAATCCTCTTGACAGCAGGATCGCCGCATGTATATTTCTTCGCCGTTGACAATCGGGGCGTTTAGCTCAGCTGGATAGAGCGTCGGCCTCCGGAGCCGAAGGCCACAGGTTCGAATCCTGTAACGCCCGCCCCCCCCCCGATACCTGCTTCTTGACTTTTTATGGCGCGCCCGTGATCATTGTCCACGCGTGTGCGACTTGAACTCCGATTGAACCAAAGGGACCATTATGAGATACCTCCTATACCTCGCCGGGGTGACGTTGCTCCTGGGCTGCTCGGGTGCGGACAAAAAGGACGATGGGGGTACTACGGCTACCCCGGGGATCAAGATCCAGACCGCCACGAAGATGAACAAGAAGGGCAAAACCCCGGGGGTTGAGGTCGAGCGCGGGGACATGAACGGCGATGGCCGCCCCGACGTCTGGAAGTACACCAAGGAGATCCCCGACCCCGGTGCGCCGGGGTCCACCAAGTCCGTAGCGGTCAAGAAAGAGGCGGACCTCAACTTTGACGGCAAGAAGGATGTCTACATCGAATACGGCGATGACGAAATCGTTGTCCACGAGGCCTTTGACTTCGACTACGACGGCCGCGTGGACCAGGAGAATTTCTACGAGAACTCGAAGATCAAAGAGAAGCGAATCTTCGCGCCGGGGACCAACCGGGTCTTTATTTGGAAGTTTTTTGAGGAGGGGACTCTCTCTCGGGTCCGTCAGGACGACAACGGTGACGGGATCCCGGATCGCTGCGAGGAGTGGTTCAAGGGGCAGCGCCTGGTGCGGAAGGGACGGGACACCAACAAAGACGGCGAGTGCGACGACTGGCAGAACGTCCGGTAGATAACCTGTGGTATCGTCCCGTAACAAGGGCCGGTCTTCGTTCGGCCTTCTTCCCAACACCCTCCTTGATCACGTCGGCCAGGGGCTCCTTCTCGTGGGAGATGTGGGTGGTGAACGGCGAATCCTCGACGAGAACGCCACCCTGTGCCGCCTCTTCGGGTTCGACCCCGGCTCTCTCCACGGGGAGCGGGAGGAGGCCTTCTGGAACCGGGTGATCCCTCGCTGCAACAATCCCCTGTCCGTGCGCGCTGACCTCGTTCGCCTCCAGGGTCGTCCCCGGGAGATGCGGACGGACTTCCTCCGTCTCGACGACCCGGACGAGTTGATCCTCGAGCGCTTCACCTCCTACGTGGACGATCCGGACGGGGCCGGCGAAGGCGCGCGGATCTGGATGTTCCGGGACGTGACCAAGCAGGAGCACCTGAAGGCGCGCCTCAAGCGCCGCGCTGCCCTCGAAGAGATGCTCAGGTATCTCGCCACAGAGCTTATCTCCGCGGGGCCGGACTCAGGGATGGTCTCCGGCGCGCTGCCGCTGGTCTGCCGGGCCGTGGGTGGTGTGGGAGCGGTGGTCTGGCTCCTGGACGACCGTCATTGGGCCTTACCCCGTTTCCATTGGTCTTCCGAGGGCAAGGCTGATCCTACTCCAGACCTCTCATCGGATCGGGTTCGTTCCCTCCTGGATACGCTGGGTTCCCCATGGGATCGCGCGGGGATCCTGCAACGGAAGTCCCTGGAGGACGAGGGCCTGCGGAAGGTCATGGAGATCCGCGGTGCGGACGATTGGCTCGTCTCCGTGATCAAGAGCCCCGATCGGCTTCTGGGCTTCCTGGTCCTCGAGGCCAATGAGCGGATGCCCCTCCGATGGGAGCGTGACGAGGTACGCTTCTTCCAGGCCGCGGCCAACATCATGGGGGCCTGGATGCACAAGGACCAGATGTTCCAGGATCTGCAGGCCGCCCGGGAGGAGGCCGAGACCTCTGCCGCGGCCCGGTCGGACTTCATCGCGCTGATCAGCCACGAGCTGCGGACCCCCCTCAATCCGCTGGTGGGCTTCACCCAACTCCTGGAGGACTCGTGCAGTTGCGGCGACGAGACCCGCATGGACATGATTCGACGTGTGCGGGAGTCCGCTACACGTTTGCTGGAGCTGGTGGAGGATCTCCTTACCCTGACCCGTCTTGACGGTCGCCTCGACTCCTGGCGGAAGTACCCTGTGGACATAGCCACCCTGGTGGACGTGGCCCGTGTTGTTCTGGAGAAGCTCGTAGAGGGGCGGGACTTGAAGACCACCACGGAGTTTGATGGGGACACGGGCTTTATTCAGGCGGACGGCGCGGCAGTGCGCCGCGCGCTCAAAGCTCTCCTGTCCAACGCTGTACGTTTCACCCCGGACGGGGGAACGATTACGCATAGGGTGAAGGCCCACATGGACGTGATCACCTTCGAGGTGACGGACACCGGGCCCGGCATCGACAGCGCCCGCGTCGACGAGCTGTTTTCGCCTTTTGTCCAGGAGCAGCCTCTGTTGACTCGCAAGCACGGCGGCGCGGGGCTCGGCCTTACCCTGGTTCAGCGTGTCGCTGACGCGCACGGCGGCACGATCACGGTGAGCAACAACGACGATAGCGGCGCCACCTTCATCCTCACGCTGCCGCGCTTTTCCCATGAGGAAGAAGAAACCCAACCATGATCCGCAGGATCATGGTCTTGTTTGTTCTGTTTACGGCCCCCGCTCTGCGCGCTGACGGTCCACCCCCTCTCCAGCCCTGTACGGTTACTGATCGGGCTTTCGAGAAGGCGCGCTACCTGGAGCTGGAGGGCAAACCTCTCGTGGCAGCGCGGACTTTGGTGGGGGATTGTGTGGGGACTGTGGCCCCTCACGCTGCATATCTCGGGGGGATTCTTTTCGAGCAGGCGGGGAGACGGGAACAGGCTCGGCGATGCTATGTCCGTGTAGCGAACACTGACCATCCCTTGCGGCCCCGGGCAGCGTGGCGCCTCTACCTTCTGGACCCCCCTCGGGACGGAAAGCCGGGACCCGGGGCGCGTTGGCTTCCCCGGGCGACATCTCCAGGGCTGACAGGGAGGGCCGTGCAGGCCCAGGCCCGACAGCTTATGGGGACCGGACGGCGCCGCGCAGCAGCAGGCGTCCTCACCCGGTCCCTGGCTGGCCCCCTCTCCCACACCGAGCGCGATAATGTCCGCTTTCTCCTGGCCCGCTGCCGCCTGGACTACGGGGATCGGGAGCGGGGTTTGCGGCTCCTGGAGCGGCTCGCCTGGGAAGGCCATGGTGCGGCCGATGACGCGTTGTGCGAGGAGGATCCCGCCGCGGCCCTGGATCTCCTGGACCTTCGGCGCCGGGTGCAGGCCACGCCCCGTGACGCTGAGGCCAGACGTCCCGACGGTGACGATCCCGCAGCGTGGAGCCCGGACCAGCGATTCTGGGAGGGGCTGGCCCTTTTACGATCCCGGCGCCACAGAAAAGCAGCGTTGGAGCACCTCCTTGCAGCGCGTCAGGCCGGGACCGGGACCCTCCGATCTGCTGCAACCTGGCATGCGGCGCTGGTTCTCGAGAAGCTCGATCGGGATCTGGAGGCCTTGGAACTCATGGACGCACTCCTGGCCGAGGGCCCCCTGCCTTTTGCGACGGAAATCAGGGTGCGCCAGGGGCGCCTCTGCCTCAGGGAGGAGCTGCCTTTTCGAGCCCGGGACGATCTGGAGCTGGCTCTCGGCGAGGCCCTCCCGGGCGAGGATCTCGCAGAGGCAGCGTGGTCTCTGGCGCGGTTCCACCGGGCCGCAGGCGACCTCAGCCAGGCCCTGGGCCTCCTGCGTCTGATCCGGCGTCGGGCCTTCCTCTCGGAGCGAAGCCCCTGGGAGACCTGGGGTCCCCTGGCCCTCTACTGGGAGGCTCGGACCCTGGAGGACATGGGCCGGATGCTCCAGGCCAGGATCCTCTATGCCCTGCTATGGGATGCAACTCCCCTCAACTATTACGGGGCATTGGCCCGGGCCCGCCTGGCCGAAGCCGGGATCGAGACCCCGCCCCCGGGCCCGGCCCGCTGGGCTGCGCCGCCTCTGGACGTGGGGCCTCTCGGCCCCGCGGATCTCGACGGGCTGGCCCTCCCTCTCGCCCTGTGGCGCCTCGGTCGCTGGGAGGAGGCCCGGGAGGAGACAGCGGCCCTCCTGCGTAGCGGCGTGCTGACCCCCGCGCTCCCCGCACTCCATACCTCCCTGGCCCTCCGGGGACGGCGTCTCTCAGGCGCTGTCTCCCTGCGTAAACGACTCGGTACGATCCTGCCACCGCCCTGGCGCAGCGGCGCCCGCCTCTGGCTGCCGAGTCTCCCTGTACGCTATCTCGATCGCCTGGGTCAGATCATGGCCGACGACGGCGGCGGTATGGATCCCGCAGTGATCGCAGCGTTGATTAAATTCGAGAGTTCCTTCGAGCCTGCCGCTGTGTCCCACGCGGACGCACACGGGCTGATGCAGCTCCGCCCCTACGTGGCTCGTCAGGTCGCAGAGCAGTGCATGGGACGCACCTGGCGGCGGCGGGACCTGCGTGACGTGGATTTCAACCTGCGGATCGGTGCGCAGTTCCTGCGGGAGGTACTCCATCGCCACCACGGGAACTGGCTGGTGGCCCTGGCCGCGTTCAACGCGGGGACCGGGACCACCCGATCCTGGCTGGGGCGCTTCGCTGGCCTCGCAGCGGACGAGTGGATCGAGCAGATCACCTACCCGAACACCGTGGGCTATGTGAAGCGGATTCTCGGCGCGGCGGGGGGCTATCGCTCCCTGTATTGGCCCGCGCTGGGGCGCCGCATCGCGCCGGAGCCCGTGACCTTTCGGATCCCGGAGGCGCTGAATCCCTTCCTGGACGAGGTCGGCGGTCGTTGCGCTCCCGCCGCGGGGCAGGGAGGCCGTCCGTGAGCCAGCCGCACAGCGTCGACGGTCCGACCCTGGTTGTCGGTGTGTCCCTGCTGGGCCTTGCGTTTGCTGCTCTGTGGGCAGCGTCGCCGCTTCCGGAATTGGACGGCCGCCTGAATTTCTGGCGGCCTGAGCCCGCTGTGCTGGTCAGGCTGGGGCAAATCCGGGAGTCCCGCCTGACCGGCACGGCCGCACCAGCGGAGGCCGTAGAAGCGCTTACCGTTGCCTGGGGTGCGGCCAACTCGGCCCCCTGGACTCCGGGGCCCGGCGTTCGGCATCGGGTGCAAAGCGCGGAGCTGCGGTTCCGGACCGAGGCTGCGGACTTCATCGCTGTCTACGGGGTGCCGGCCTACGCTGTAGCGGGGGAAGGCCTCGCCGATGCGTTTGTAGCTGCCCTCGTTGCGTTCGTCGACGCAGCGGGCGCGGAGCACAAGGGGAGCTGGCTGGGCGGCCACCCCGATCATCCAGTCACGGTGCGGCTGCGCTTTCTTTCGAGGGAGTTTCCGGAGCGGGCCCTGTCCTCGGGGCTGCTTCCACCGATGGAGTCCCCGGACCAGGAGCTTCTCCTCGTGGCTCGGGTCATGTGGACCACCCACTGGTTCGAGATAGCGCGCCGGGGCCTGGCCGCTGAGATGATGGCCCCCGAGGAGCGTCTCCTGCTCCGTCTCTGGAAACTCGAGGCAGCGACTCACCTTACCTGGCAACGTCGCCGTGCGATCCTGGAGGAGGTCCAGGCCATGGCTCCGGATTATCCGGCTGACTATGTCTTGGGGATCCTGGCAGTGCGGGAGGGGCGCGACATGGAGGCACGGGCGGCTTTCACCGCGGCCCTGGAGGCGGGGTACAGGCCGGCGCTTGTGCGGAGGTGGCTTTCCAGGTGATCTTGGTTTTTCCGTTGACGGACCGGGGGGGACGAGGCATTTTGTATGAGGTCACGGGATACGCCTTAACGCGGCGGTAGAGAATGTTACAGATCGAGTTTGCAGGAGATACACACGTCGGGCAGAAGCGCGACACAAATCAAGACGCGCTCCTCCTCCTCCCCGAGGAGGATCTCTTTGTGGTGGCCGACGGGATGGGCGGGCATCTCGCAGGAGAGGTAGCGTCCGCCCTGGCGGTGGAAACCATAAAGGATTTTTTCCTGGACTCCGGCGACGACGTGGAGATTACCTGGCCCTTCCGCACAGAGACAGAGCTGGGTTACGACGCCAACCGCCTCGCTGTCTCGGTCAAGCTGGCCAACCTGCGGGTCTTCGAGACCTCCAAGTCCGGGCGGCAGTACCAGGGCATGGGGACCACGGTGGTGGCAGCGCACTACGCGAATGGGGAGGCCTATGTCGCGCACGTGGGTGACAGCCGAATCTATCGCCTGCGTGGCGGTGCCCTGGAGCAGCTCACCGAGGACCACTCCCTGCTCAACGACTTCAAGAAGAATATCCACATGTCCCGGGACGACGAGGACCGCTTTCCCTACAAGAACATCATCGTTCGCGCGTTGGGGATGAAGGAAACGGTGGAGGTGGACGTGCGCAGGGTTCGGCCCCGACCGGGGGACGTCCTCCTCCTCTGCTCCGATGGCCTGAACGGCGAGCTGTCCGACGACGAGATTCGGCGGGTCCTCTTGGAGGAGCAGAACCTGACCCGAGCCTGTGCTCGGCTGATTCGCCTCACCAACGAGGCAGGGGGGAAGGACAACGTCACCGTTGTAGCGCTGCGGTTCAACGACGACAAAGACCAGGAGCTGGCGGCTCTGGATCATGAGGTCACCGGTGAGTTGACCCGTGATACCCTGGATACGGATGAACTTTTCTCTCCCCCGGACACCGAGGACGTCCTTGATGTCACCCGGGATCTCAGCGCTGAGCTGCTGGAGGGGGAGGTGCTGGAGGGAGAGGTGCTGGAGGGAGAGCTGCTGGAGGGGGACCCGGAAACGACTGACGATTGACGAGGCTTTCGCTTCGTAGAACACTGGACGAGAGAACCACCATGAACGACGCGTACAGTGAGCTGGAGACGCGGGGCTTCCTCTACCAGGTGACGGACGAGGATCAGGTCCGGGAACTCCTGGCCGGGCCGCGGCAGAGCTTCTACGTGGGCTTTGACCCGACCGCGTCCACCCTCCACGTGGGCAGTCTGGTGCCGATCCTGGCCATGCGAATCCTCCAGCGATGGGGGCATCGTCCCATCGCGTTGGTGGGCGGTGGCACCGCGATGGTGGGGGACCCCAGCGGCAAGACCGAACTCCGCCGCATGATGAGCCTCGAAGAGATCGAGGAGAACGCGGCGGGCCTCGAAGCCCAGCTATCCCGGTTTTTGACCCTCGACCTGGATGGGGAGCAGGGTTTGATGCGTAATAACGCCGAGTGGCTCTCGTCCCTTGAGTACATCCCCTTCCTGCGGGACATCGGACGTCACTTCAGCGTGAACCGGATGCTCTCCGCAGAGTCCTACAAGATCCGTTTGGAGACTGGGCTCTCCTTCCTTGAGTTCAATTACATGATCCTCCAGGCCTACGACTTCCTGGTCCTCCATGAGCGGGAGGGCTGCCGTCTCCAGGTGGGAGGCCAGGACCAGTGGGGCAATATCGTAGCCGGGGTGGACTTGGTCCGGCGGGTGCGCCAGGGGGATGTTTACGGCCTGACCCTGCCCCTCCTGACAAACGCGTCGGGGGATAAGTTCGGGAAATCCGTGGCCGGCGCGGTCTGGCTCGACGCTGAGCAGACGAGCCCCTTTGACTACTACCAGTTTTGGCGGAACACCGAGGACGCGGACGTGACCCGGTTCCTCAAGCTCTTCACCGATTTGCCACCGGAGGAGGGTGATCGCTTGGGCGAGTTGGAGCCACCGCTCCTCAATCGGGCCAAGGAGATCCTCGCCTACGAGATCACAAAGATTACCCACGGCGCAAAGACCGCCGCGGCAGCGTACGCGGCTGCCTGCCGGGAGTTCGGCGAGGCTGATCCCGACCGCAAGGTCTCGACCTCCTCGGACATCCTGGCTCTCCAGGCTGCGCCCGCAAAGGCCTCCTGGCCCACAGTAGTTTTCGCCGGAGCTGAGGCCGGTGAGGGGATTTCGCTCCTGGACCTCTTTGTCAGGGCCGGGCTCTGCAAGAGCAAGGGCGAGGCCCGCCGGCTAATGCGCCAGGGCGGCGCAAGGGTCGGAGACGAGGTCAGGAAGGACGAGACCGCTGTGGTGGTGCCCGCAGAGCTGGGCACAGGGACTTTGTTGAAAGCCGGGAAGAAGCGGGTCGTGCAGATCGTTGTCGAGTAGTTCTTCTTGATTTCAGCCGTGGCCACGTTCGTATAGTTGCTCCAACTCCCCCGCCCTTCGA
>CAYOTU010000001.1:33411-42002 GCA_964406905.1 uncultured Myxococcales bacterium
TACGGCCCTTTGGGGCCTCCGCTCAGGATTCCGCCCTTCGGCTCCGGCCTTCGGCCTCCACTCAGGGCTCCACGACTATCTTACGCTTACCTCGAAGTTGGTTGCTTAGAGCCACCCCCCCACATCGAGTTCGGCGCATCACGGGGGTGGAGTCCGAGGCAACGACCAACGGTCGGTGCCTCGGACGTAATCCTGAGCGAGCAGAGCGAGGGAGTTGGAGCAACCACACGAACGTGGCCGCGGCACCATGTAGTTCACCTCCGTTGAAAACGAACCGCTCAACTGGCACAATTACTCCGATGTCGATTCGCTACATACTCCTCCTCCTCTTCCTCCCAGCCACGTGCGCCGCGCCCGGCCCAGCCGACTCGATCCTGTGTGTCACGCAGGGAGACTGCAAGAAGCACACGGTCTGTGCGCAGGGCGAGTGCCGGGACGAGGACGGGGATCCGGATTGGGACGGGATCTCAACGGGACGGGAGGTGGCTGTCGGGACGTCGCCCCTGGACTTTGACACTGACGGCGATGGCCTTGGGGACGGCGATGAGTGGGGCGACGGTGTTGCGCCGTTGGACACTGACGGGGATGGGATCCCGGACGTCATCGAGAGCGCGCTGGAGGACTCGGACGGGGATTGCATCCCCGACCACCTCGACCCCAATGACAACACAGCCGACCCCGACGACCAGGTCTTTGCCCTGGGCCAGCTTTGCCGCCAGGTCGGGCTTTGTGCGGAGCTATGGGACGATCTCACCCTCGCCTGCTTGGACGGTGTGGCTGTCTGCGCGTGGCCCAACGGTACGCCCGTGCCCAAGCTGGAGGGGGACTGTGACGGTCTTGACGAGGACTGCGACGGCGAGACAGACGAGGGCCTGACCTGGGAGGGCGAGCCCGTGGGTGCGAGTTGCCTGGGCCACGGGATCTGTGGCCCAGGTACCGTGGAGTGCGATCCTGCCAACCTTGAGCCCGTCTGTTCCACTGCTCCCGGCGGCTCTGAGAGCCACGCGGTGAGCGAGTTCTGCAATGGTCTGGACGACGACTGCGACGGCATTATCGACAACGGCTACCTCTACCAGGGCCATCACATGGGGGAGTCCTGCGTCGCACCGGGCATCTGCGGCGCCGGGGTGGTGGAGTGCGCTTACAACGGCCTGTCAGCCTTCTGCTCCACGGGGCCCTACGGCACCCAGGACAAAGCTCAATCCGAGCAATGCGACGCGTTGGACAACGACTGCGATGGGAGCACCGACGAGGACCTCGTTGGCCCCGCGGATCTGGCCTGCTCCGACACGGGGGTCTGCGCTGTCCACTGGGAGGCCTTGCAGGCGCAGTGCGACGCTGGGAACTGGTTCTGCGTCGCTACGGCAGAGGACATCCCCTTCGAGCCCGGCGAGGAGACATCCTGCGAAGGTCTGGACAACGACTGCGACGGGGAGACCGACGAGGGTTTCGAGGTCAAGGACTTCGACGGGGCAGCGAAGGGCGTTGGCGAGGAATGCGGTACCGGGATCTGCGCCGGGGGCTTGGTGATTTGCTCTTTAGATCGCACCGATGCGGTCTGCTCCACCTGGCAGGTCATCTCCGCTGAGGCCTGTGATGGCCTGGACAACGACTGCGACGGAGAGACCGACCAGGGCCTGGTTTACGACGGCAAGGGCCTGGGTGAACCCTGTAATGGAGTGGGGCCCTGCGGCAACGGTGTGGTGGAGTGCCACCCGGAGACTGCCACGGCGATCTGCTCGACGGATCCCGGGGGTTCGGCCAGCGAGGCGGTCCCCGAGGCTTGCGATCTGGTGGACAACGACTGCGACGGAGAGATCGACGAGGCCCCCGTGCCGCCGCCCGGGGTCTGCCCGTTCAAGGGCATCTGCGAGGGGGCCCTGGCCACCATAGCGCTTTGCGAGGGGGGGGGGGGGGTCGGCCCGTTCGACGGGATCCCGGGCTATCAGGTATCCGAGGGGCTTTGCGACGGTCTGGACAACGACTGCGATGGCAAGGTGGATGAGTTCCTTGCAAAAACCTTCTCAGCAATCTGGCCCGTGGACCTGCCAGCGGGGCCGCCCCCTCGAGTTGGAGCCGCGGTCTGTTCCATGTCCGCAGGCCAGGGTCTCGTTGTCCTGGGTGGCGGCGGATTGGAGACCCTGCCCCCCGCGGGAGAAGCGTCTTGCCGGGCCGACTTGTGGACTCTGAGCCCGGAAGGCGTCTGGGCCGACCTCGGAGAGACGGGCGCTGCACCCCGGTCCGGCGCTGCCCTGGTTCACGCCTGGGCAGCGGGGGGCCATCTCCTGGTCGGAGGCCGTTGCGGGGACGGTCCGGCCGAGGCAGCGTGGCTACTCCCGGATCCCCTGGAAGGAGACGCAGGGTCCACCTTCGGGCTGCCGCCCGGGGCTCAGGATCGTTCCGGCCACGGGGTCCTGGTAGAGCCCGGGACCGGTGCGGTCTGGCTGATCGGTGGCACCACATCGAGCATGACCGCTGCGCCGGATCTTCGCCTGACTCCTGACCTGGGCGGGGCGGAGGCCTTGGAGGGCTTTGGTGCGCCAGCCCGGGCCCGGGCCTTGCGCGTGCCCGGGACTTCGCATGCTCTGGTCCTGGGCAGTCCCGCGTCGACAGATCCCTTCCATTTGATCTGGGAGGTGGACCTGGACGCTGTCCACGTGATCCCCGTGGTCCCCGAAGGCCCCTCTCCCCTGCCGCGGGATGATTTCACATGGTCCCCGATGGCGGATGGGGTGGTGCTCTACGGCGGCCGCACCCCTGACGGCACGGTTCAGGGGGACCTCTGGATCTACAAATGGGACGCACACGCCTGGACCTGTCTGGGAGCCGGCGCTCCTCCGCTGACAGGCGCGCTTCTCGCTGTTACAGCAGATGGGCTTCACCTCTCCGGAGGGTTTAATGCGGGAGGCGCCCCCGTGGTGGACACATGGGTCGCTGCGCTCGTCGGTGAGCCCTCGTGGCAGCCCCTGGATGGCTTCCGGCCACCTGCCCGAATGGGCGCGGCCGCTGCTGCGGACGTACTTCATGGAGAGATCTGCCTGGCGGGGGGCGTGGCCTCCGGGGCCAAGGGACCCCTCTGGATCGAGGACGTCTGGTGTCGTGCTGGGCCAGGGGGGGATTGGTTCCTCGCTGCCGCAGCCGGGGGGCCCCCGGCTGCATTCTCGACCTTCAGTCACGATCCGGTCGAGGATCGTTTCCTTCTCGTCGGGGGCGCTGCCGCTGATACGGCAGGCGCGCCACTGCCCATGGCGCCCGTCTGCGCGTTTCACGCGTTCCACCGAGACAGCGGGACATGGGAGGACCTGGGGGGCTGTGACGCGCCTCTGTCGCCTCTCCAGCGCGCTGGCCACGCGGCCGCTGTGCGTCTGAGCGACGCTACCCTCTGGGTTTTCGGTGGCCTGACCCCCGAGGGCATGGACAATGACCTCTGGCGTCTCGATTTGGAGACCGGCGTTTGGGCTGAGGTTCCCCTGGACGTGCCCCCCGCAGCTCGCTACGGCCACCACCTTTTCGTACGGGAGGATGGCGACCTGATCGTGGCGGGCGGGCAGGGAGGCCAGGGCACGATCGTGCGGATCCGGACGGCCCTGGGCCAGGTGGTTCCCCTGGCGACCCTTGCCTGGACCGCAGTCCCCTGGCTGCCAGCGGCCTTCGACCCCCAGGCGAATCGTCTCATGATCGCTGACGCTACCCAGGCAGCAGTCCTGGTCCTGGAGGGCAACGGCCCTGCCACGGTCGTCCCCATGGATGCGCCGCCCGCTGCCTGCACCGATGGGGAGACCTCGCTCACGATCTATGACGCCAAGGTCCGGACCGGCCTCCTCCTGGGAGGCCTGGACGAGGAAGGATATCCCACGCCCAGGGAGTGCACGATTCCCACAATCTGTCTCGAAGAGTAGGCCCGGACACCGACGGCCGCTCCCTCACGGTTACGGCTCTGAAGAGTCGGCCTCGTCGTTCAGCTCAGCCTCAGCCGCGTCTGCCGGAATATAGATGAAGCGGGTGCAGGAGGGGCAGTGTTCGAGGGTGCCGCCCCGGAGGAGGATGTTGTACATCTGGGGGCGGACGTGGCGCAGGCAGCCGCTACAGGAGCCGTCGATCACCGGCACCACTGCCAGGCCCTCGCGCTTCTTCGTGATCCGCTTGTACTTGTTGAAGATCTGCTTGGGCAGCTCCGGGCTCACTACGTCTTTGCGCTTGCTGATCTCCTCGATCCGGCCCTCGATGGCCTCGATCTGTTTGCTGCCCTCGCCGCCTTCCTCCTCAGTCTCCTTGCGGAGTTCGTCCTGCTGCCTCTCTTCTTCTTGAATCGTTTGTCGGAAGTCTTCAATGGCCTCCTCGGCCTTCTTCAGCTCATCCTCCTTGCCCTGCTTGGCCTTGCGGAGGGTCTCGATCTCCCGCTGCCGCAGGAGATATTCCTTGGTTTTTGTCACCGAGTTCAGGCTGCCCTTGAGCTTCGCTATGCGTTCCGAGTCATTGCGGATCGCCTCTACCTGGACCTTGTACCAGGTTTCGACCTCGTTCAGCTTGGTCCGCTTCTCTTCGAGGCTTTTTTCCATGCGGGCCACGAGGTCCCTGAGCTGCCCCAACTTGGCAGCGAGTTCATCACGCTGCACCTCATAGCGGTGCAACTCGTTGTCGATTTTCTGGAGTCGGATCAGCGTGTCGAGTACCTTTTTCAACGTTCCCTCCCCCTCTGGAGTTCACAGACGAAAAAAGGGGCGCCCTCAGGGGCGCCCCTTCTAAATCGTTCTGTGCATGTCAGGCACATGTGCATCGTGCAAGGTATCACCTGTCTGTCACTCTCCACCAACATGGTGGGCCCACCAGGAATCGAACCTGGGACCGACCGGTTATGAGCCGGTGGCTCTACCAATTGAGCTATAGGCCCAGGTCCCGGGCGGGCATTATATGGGCTTCTTTCAGGAGTTCAAGCGGAAAATCAACTCAACCGTCGCTTGTGCAGGACCCCGACCAGTGCGATACTGAAATTCCTGATTCGGAGTGCTGGGGATATGGCTACGCGGATACCCAACATGGTGGCGGCAACGGCCGACGGCGAGGTCTTTGACCATCCCCGGCTCTCCATGGCCGTTTGGGATGGCTTCGCTATTCGGCCCCCCACAGAGGACGAGTTGATCCCACTTCCGGATGGCAGCGACATTTTCCTGCTGCCCCGGCGGATTCCCATGGGCTTTGCGGGGCGCAAGAATCATCTGGTTGCCTACGACGGCGAGCCGGAGACGGGGCCGGTCCAGGCGGTAAGCGCGTTCCTGGCCCCCGCGTTTCTGCGCTTGGCCCACCCAGCGGCCGAGGCCATGGACGACGCGCCCCTTCTCCCTCTCTTCGCGTACGCGCCCCTGGGATGGATGGACGGCCGCTTCTGGACAGTGGGGACGCGGATCGACCCCGAGCGTCGGCAGGACCCGGCCCTCTTCGATCTGAAGAAGATCCGGCGCCGCGTAGACCAGGAGTTGGGGGGGCATTGTCGCAACGTCCTCCTGCGTCAAATCAAGCGCTGCGCGTTGGAGTACGAGTGCCGGGCTGCGCAGAACTACTTTCTCCACCGTTGGGAGGCGCCCCTGCCCACATCCACAAGCTGCAACGCCCGCTGCGTGGGCTGCATCTCAGCGCAAGAGGGAGAGATCCCTGCCTCCCAGGAGCGCCTCACGATCCCGCCTCCCGCAGCGGACGTCGCTGCGGTGGCCCTGACCCACTTCGGTCGGGTGAAGCATTCCGTGGCCAGCTTCGGCCAGGGCTGCGAGGGGGAGCCCTTGACTCGGGCCTCGGTCCTCGAAGAGGCGGTCCGCCTGATACGGGACGGTGGCGGCACGGGGACCATGAATTTGAACACAAACGCCAGTCGGCCCGACGCGGTGGCAGCCATCTTTGACGCCGGCCTCGACAGCATCCGCATCAGCATGAATTCCGCGCGCAGGGAGGTCTACGAGGCTTATCACCGCCCGGTGGGCTACACGTTCCAGGACGTGGAGGAGAGTGCGCGTCGGGCCCGGGCTGCGGGGGGCTTTGTCAGCCTCAATCTCCTGGTGTTTCCCGGCGTGACGGATCGGGAGGATGAAGTGGAGGCCCTGGAGGCCTGGATAGCGGAGCACGGCGTGGACATGATCCAATGGCGCAACTTGAACATCGATCCAACTCTCTACATGGACACCGTCGGCTGGGGCTCCGATCGCTGCGGCGGCCTCGGTCTCCTCCGCACCGTAGACCGAATCAAGGCCCGCTTCCCCGAACTCCGTCACGGCTACTTCAACCCAGCGCTGCGTTGACCCCGGTTTTGACCTTGACCCCCCAGGGGGGCCGGGAGTATGTTGCCCCCCGGCGCGGGCAGCCCGCGCGCGCGGTTGAACAAAGAAAAGAAAGGAGTAGCCGATGTTCAGCAAGGATCAGTTCCTCTTCACCTCCGAATCCGTCACCGAGGGCCATCCGGACAAAGTTTGTGACATGATCTCCGACGGCGTCCTGGACGCCATCCTCAAGAACGATCCCAAGGGCCGGGTCGCGTGTGAGGTCCTCGTCACCACCGGCCTCGTCGTCATGGGCGGCGAGATCACCACCAATGTCTACGTGGACCTCCAGCATGTAGCGCGGGACACGATCCGGAAGATTGGCTACGACCGCCCCGAGTACGGCTTCGACTACCAGAGCTGCGGTGTGGTGGTAGCGGTGGACACCCAGTCCCCGGACATCAGCCAGGGCGTTACCTCAGGTGAGGGCCTCTTCAAGGAGCAGGGCGCCGGGGACCAGGGCCTTATGTTCGGCTACGCTTCGAACGAGAACCAAGAGCTGATGCCGACCCCGATCGTCCTGGCGCATCGCCTCACCAAGCGCCTCTCCGACGCACGGCAGGCCGGCGAGGTCAGCTTCTTCCGCCCCGACGGCAAGTCCCAGGTCACCATAGAGTACCGGGACGGAAACCCCGTCCGCTGTGACGCTATTGTGGTCTCGATCCAGCACGATCCCGAGCCCACGTACGAGGAGATCCGAGAGGCGGTGATGGACAAGGTCATCTTCCCGGTGATCCCCGAGGAGATGATCGATCGGGACACAAAGATCTTCGTGAATCCCACCGGGCGCTTCGTCACGGGCGGCCCTCACGGGGACGCGGGGGTCACAGGCCGGAAGATCATCGTGGATACCTATGGTGGCTGGGAACGGCACGGCGGTGGAGCGTTCTCCGGCAAGGATCCGTCCAAAGTGGATCGCTCTGCTGCCTACTTCGCCCGTTACGTGGCAAAGAATGTCGTGGCCGCTGGCCTGGCGGAGCATTGCTCGATCCAGGTGGCCTATGCGATCGGCGTCGCGCAGCCCGTGGGCATCTTCGTGAACACCTACGGCACAGCGAAGTCCTCCGAGGCGACCATCGAGGGCCTGATCCGGAAGCACTTCGATTTTCGTCCGGCAGCGATCATCGAGCGCCTCGACCTCCTCAGGCCAATTTACCAAGCGACAGCGTCCTTCGGCCACTTTGGCCGTAACGAGCCTGAGTTCACCTGGGAGGCCCTCGACGCGGTGGCGGATCTCCAGGCCGGCTGATCTGGCGGCAAATCCCTTGACAAGCTCTGCTGGCTCCTATAAAAGAGCTTGGCTTTTTGTGACGGTATCGCTTTCAGGAGTGGTGAGATGAAGACCGTAAGCGTAACACCGAGCGACATCGATCGCCGGTGGTTCGTCGTGGACGCCGAGGGACAGAGTCTGGGGCGGTTGGCCTCGCGTATCGCCTTGGTGTTGCGCGGCAAGCACCGCCCCGAGTACACCTACCACACAGACGTGGGCGACTTCGTGATCGTGGTGAACTGTGACAAGGTCCAGCTCACCGGGAACAAACTCGACGGCAAGACTTATTACAAGCACACGGGCTACATGGGCAACATCAAGTCCTCGACCGCCCGGGAGATGCAGAGCCGAAAGCCCGAGTTTCTGATCAAGAACGCGGTGAAGGGCATGCTGCCCAAAACCACGCTAGGCCGCCAGATGTTGAGCAAGCTCAAGATCTACGTGGGGGACAAGCATCCCCACGTAGCGCAGAAACCCGAGACCCTGGATCTCAGCGTGAGGGCCCGCTAGGGCCGCGGAGACACGGAGCAGGATATGACCGAGATTACCCAGACCGCCGCCACCGGGAAGCGCAAGGAAGCGGCCGCCCGCGTCCTTATTACCGAGGGCACCGGGCGGATCACCGTCAATGGAAGAGATGTGGACGAATATTTCCGTCGTCCCGTCCTCATCATGCTCATCCGTCAGCCTCTCGAGGTGGTGGACATGGTGGATCGCATTGACATCGCCGCTTACGTCAAGGGCGGCGGTCTTTCCGGCCAGGCCGGAGCGATTCGCCACGGCCTCTCCAGGGCCCTTTGTAGCCTGGATGAGACCCTGCGTACCCCCTTGAAGCGGGCCGGGTTCATGACTCGAGATTCCCGGGCCAAGGAGCGGAAGAAGTACGGCCAGCCCGGCGCAAGGAAGCGGTACCAGTACTCCAAGCGCTAGGGATGGACCTCAGGGTTCGTCGCCGCCTGCGGGTCGAGGACGCCCAGGCCGGGCCACCTGCCGCCCTCCTCAACTCGGCGGACAGA
>CAYOTU010000002.1:0-27944 GCA_964406905.1 uncultured Myxococcales bacterium
TTCAGGGTGTAGCCCCGGGAGAGGGTGAGCTGCTTCTTCGAGGCCTCGGACCAGAAGTCGAGGGTTCCGTGGCGCTTGTCCTCGTTGCGCTGGACTCGCATGGAAATCGTGGAAGCGTCCGTGGATACGGCCAGCAGGTCGTATCGTCCTGTGCGCTTGCGCTCAGCGTAGCCGTCCGGGGTGCGGATGGAGACGCAGCTCGAAGCGAGCGCGGCCAACAGCAGTATTGCCAACATGGTTTTCATGGCGCCCTCCTCACCGCATCAGGGTTTCGAGTCCGAGCTCGTCCAGCCACTCCCAGGGCAGGCGGAAGGTCCGCCGGGCCCCGGAGTGGGCGAGCCGGAAGGTCACGGTCACGGTGGCCATGGCCACCTGGCTACCGAGGAGGCGTCGTCGCCCCTCCATGCTCTCGATCTCCTCGACGACCCGCGCTATCTCCCGCTGGACGGCGAGTTTCTCCTCGAGCTTGCCCGCCTCGTCCAGGAGCGCGCGGAGGGACACGAGGTATTCGCGCTTCGTCTTCAGGCGCAGCTCGAGGTCGTGGTACTCCGCGGTGATGTCCCGGGTACGGATGTCCGTGAGCCGGTCGTCAACGCGGCCGAGCTTCCGGAGCATGGGCTCCACGAGCGCGAAGTGCTCCGAGGGGATCCGCAGGACCAGGGTGTTGGCCGTGGTCTGCTGCATGTGGCCGCCCTTCTTTGCCACGAAGTCCACCAGGGCCTGCTGCGCATGCTTCACGTCGTAGACGCCCACGGTGAAGCATCCGGTGTAGATGATCATCCTGCGGACCGCGGGTGCAGTGGCGGGCTCGCCGCCGACATCCCCGGCCATGCGGGTCCGATCCAGAGGCTTCTCCGGGGCAGGCATCATGACGCCGACACCACCGGATGGTTCCATTCTCTTTTCTTCGACCTCCCTATGGTAGGCCGACTCTGCGTCCTGGTACATCATCCCGCCGCAGCCGGCGAGCAAGAGCGTCGGCGCTACGACAAGCGCAAGCATCCACCTCGTCACGTGTTACCTCCTTTTTTCGTCTCGATTCGATTCGACTTGTATCGTATCGTCTCGGTTCGACTCGGTCCAATATGTTGTGTTACAACTGAACACGCCCGCATTTGCCGCCGACTGAGGAGGGCTGATGACCATTGAACTCGGGCTTGTCGGGACCGGCGCCGCGTCCCTGGCGGTCCTGTTCCTCGGATACCTGCTGAATGCCTGGATCCCGTTCCTGCGCAACAACAATATCCCCGAGCCGGTGGTCGGCGGGATCACCTTTGCGCTGGTGAGCAGCCTGGTCTACTCCTTCGCTGATCTGACGATTCGTTTTGATATGACGCTCAAGACCCCGTTGATGCTGGTGTTCTTTACCACCGTGGGGCTGGGCGCCAGCTTCAAGCTCCTGGTCCGGGGCGGACCCAAAGTTCTCATCTTTCTCGGGGTGGCGACCCTCTACCTGTTGATCCAGAACGGCGCCGGGGTCTTCCTGGCATGGGCAGCGGACATTCATCCCCTCCTGGGGCTCCTCTCGGGGTCGATTACTCTGTCGGGAGGCCACGGCACCGGGGTGACCTACGCTGAACTGTTCCGGGACGTACACAACCTTCAGGGGACCATGGAGTTAGCCATGGCATGCGCTACCTTCGGCCTGGTCCTCGGGGGCCTGATCGGTGGCCCGGTCACCAAGCGGCTGATCAGGAAGCACGGCCTGAAGCCCACGGACGAGGCCCTGAAGGACAGCACGGAAACCATCACCTATGACCCGGAAGACCGGGACCAGGTCACCCCGCGCCGGATGATGGAGACCATGTTCGTCATTACCCTCTGCATGGCCGGGGGCGGCGCGATCTACTCCTGGCTCATGGGCATGGGCCTCACTATCCCGTCGTTTATCTGCTCTCTTTTCCTGGGCCTCACGATCACGAACATCCTGGATTTCACGAAGGTCTATCGCCTGAATAAGGAGACCTTGGACCTCTGGGGCACCATCGCGTTGTCGATTTTCCTGGCCATGGCCCTCATGTCCCTGCGGCTATGGGAGCTGCTCAACCTGGCAGGCCCGATCCTGATGATACTCCTGGTCCAGACCGCAATCGTCGCTGTCTTCACATATCACGTCACCTTCCGGCTCATGGGGCGGGACTACGACGCGGCCATCATCGCAGGTGGACATTGCGGCTTCGGCCTGGGCGCTACCCCCACCGCTGTGGCGAACATGGAAGCACTTGTCTCCCGCTACGGCCCCTCGCCCCAGGCCTTCCTGGTGGTGCCCATGGTGGGCGCGTTTTTCATCGACATCACCAACGCGCTGGTGATCCAGATGTACTTCCGGTTCGTGATATAGGGGAGGTGGCATGAAACGATACATTGGGGTACTGCCGCTGCTCCTCCTTGTCATCGCCGCAGGCGCCTGCCGCAAGGGGCCACCCGAGGACGCGGTCAAGGCCCGCCTTCAGGAGAGGGTCGATCTGCACTTCGGTGAGGGGACCTTCATCCTGGAGGATTTCGATCGCAGGGGCAGCCATCCCTTCAACGTGGAAGGCGACGACCGTGCCCGCCTCCTGACCTACTACGATGCGTCCCTGGTCTTCGGGAAGCAATATAGCCTAGCCGGATGGGACGAGCCCAACGTCGGCTCACTAGTTACGATCCTGGGCGCCAAGGCTCGGGGGGTCGAGGGTGTCGTTGCCGCGGGGAATGCAGCGGGGGACAGGCTGGAGGTCCACGGCGCGGTTGCCTGGGTGAAGGGCGACGACGGCTGGGAGCCGGTGGACTTCGTTGCGGAGGACGCGCCGCGGACGGGGCCGGACTCCGAGGAGCCGGAGCCGTACCGCAAGCGCCTCGCCGAGTTGGAGGCCCTCGGCGGGAAGCTCATCCGGGCGGGGATGCCCCTGGCCGCGGCCAACCTGGAGCAGGACCTTGTCAGGCTGCATACCCGGCACTCCCTGTTCCTGGCCCACCGGTCCGGGAGCGTCGCCATCCTCACCGGGGATACAGCGGGGATCTACCACCCCCTGGGCGTCAGCCTAGCGAACGCGCTCCTGACGCAGGGGATCGACGCGGCGGCCTTCCCGACCTCGGGGAGCCCGGAGAACATCGCGCTCCTGCGTCCCGTCCTCCCGAACGTCTTCGCCCTGGTTCAGGCGGACGTGGCGCGCATGGCCTTTGAAGGAGTAGCGGTCGAACCTCCGTTCTCGAGCCTGCGCGCGGTGGGAGCCCTCTATCCCGAGGCGATCCATGTGGTGGTCGGTGCTGGGTCCGGGATCAGTAGCGTCAAGGATCTTCGAGGCCGAGCCATCACCGCGGGCGATGCGGGCACCGGCTCCCTGCTGAACGCTGTCCAGGTCTTCCACGCTACGGGTTGGGATTGGGACTGGAAGCGGGACATGGTGGTGATGCCCATGGGCGAGGTCCCGTCAGCCTTTGCCGCGGGGAGCGTGGATGCGCTGGTCATCACGTCGGCCTACCCGTCGCCGGTGATCCGAAAGATCGCAGCGGTTCAGCCCATCCGGATCCTGTCGATTGAGCCGGAGGTCTCCGCGCGTCTTCAGCAGAAAAACCGGGATCTGATCCCCGTCCGCATCCCCGCTGGGACCTATGCGTGGCAGAACGACGCGGTCGAGACCGTAGGGGTCACCGCGCTCCTGGTCACCCGTGAGGAGACCCCGGACGAGGTCGTCCGCCGCGTCGAGGACCTCGTGTTCGGCGATGCGGCCGTGCTGGCAAAGGTCGGGACAGCGGGTGCGATGGTGTCACGGGAGAAGCGAGAGGTCGGCGTGGGGATCCCCTTCCACGTCGCTGTTGCTCCCTGATCGCAAATCCTCGCGTTGGACGATACAATGACCGCGCCGGGATGACCGGCGGAACATGGAGTTGAGCATGAAGGCATTTCGTCAGGTAACCATTCTTCTCGTTGTGTTTGCCCTGGCCGCCTGCGGCAGCCGTTCGGACGGGACCGAGCCCGGCGAGGATTTTACCGGGGGTGAGGACGCGGCCATCGATACGGAGCAGTACGACGCCGTTGACTTGAGCAATGAGGACGGCTTTGAGGATTTTGCGCCGCTGCCGGACAGCCTTGAGGACAGCCTGGAGGACAGCCTGGAGGACAGCCTCGAGGACAGCCTGGAGGACAGCCTGGAGGACAGCCTCGAAGACAGCCTCGAGGACGTGATTGAGCCTCCGCCACCGGGGGAGCTGGTGATCACCGAGTGCGGCGATCTCCCCGCGCTTGACGAGGGTTCATGCAGCATCCAGGAGGGCTCCGCGGTGATCGTCCTGCGTGGCGTCGTCCTGGCCCCCTGGGAGGTGTTCAAGGGCGGCGAGGTGGTGATCTCCTCCGGCGGGGATATAGCGTGCGTGGGCTGCGACTGCTCCGGCCAGCCCGAGTACGCGGGCGCGACGGTGATCACCTGCCCCGACGGGATCGTCTCCCCCGGCCTGATCAACGCGCACGATCACCTTACCTACGACGGGAATTATCCTGGAGACTGGGGGACCGAGCGCTTCGAGCACCGCCACGACTGGCGCTGCGGGATCCGCGGGCACAACGAGCAGCCTTACAACCAGGACAAACTGGAGACCCAGGTGATCTGGGCCGAGCTGCGCCACGTCCTCGGCGGGGCCACGTCCATCGCAGGAGCGGGCAACGCGCCGGGTTTCCTGCGCAATCTTGATCGTGACAACTGGATGGAGGGCCTGGACATCGATGGTGGGGACTACAACACCTTCCCCCTGGGCGACTGGGACTGCACGCTCAAGTCCGAGGGCTGTGACTACCCGGGCATCGACGGCAAATGGGTCCTGAGCAACACCTGCTACATCCCCCATGTGGCCGAGGGCATCGACAAAGAGACTCGCAACGAGTTCCTATGCCTCTCCTCCGATGAGAACGGCGGCGTGGACCTCACCGAGTTCAACAGCGCCTATATTCACGCTGTGGGCCTGAAGGCCGTGGACGTGGCAGAGATGGCGGTCAACGGTACGGCCTTGATCTGGTCTCCCCGCACCAACATCTCCCTGTACGGGCACACCGCGCAGGTGACCTTGTTCCAAAACCTGGGCGCTCGCATCGGCCTGGGCTCGGATTGGACCTTGAGCGGTTCGATCAACATGCTGCGAGAGCTGAACTGCGCGGCCTACCTGAACGACAACCACTTCGACAGCTTTTTCACGGACCACGAGCTGTGGCTCATGGCCACCACATGGAACGCTGAGGCCCTCCACATGGAGACCGCGATGGGTTCCCTCATTGAGGGCCTGGTAGGCGACGTCGCTATCTTCCAGGGAGACGGCACCGATGACTGGTTCCGGTACATCTTCAACGCGGATCCTTCGCAGGTCCTCCTGGTGCTGCGGGGCGGGATCCCCCTGTACGGCGACATCGACCTGGTGGGTGCGGTCTCCGGCGGCGGCGTGGGCTGCGAGGAGCTCCCCGCACCGGAGTGTCTGGCGGGCAAGGCTGTGTGTATTGAGGCGGAGACCGGCGAGACATATGTCTCGCTCCTGCCCACGAACGCGATGAACTACCCCCTCGCCTACTGCGGCGTGCCCGAGGGCGAGGTCACCTGCGTGCCCTTCCGGGAGGGGGAGTTCGACGGGACGATTACCGAGGACGACATTGACGGCGACGGGGTCCCGAACGAGCAGGACAACTGCCCCGCGATCTTCAATCCCGGCCGACCCCTGGACAACGGTCTCCAGGCGGACCATGACCAGGACGGGGAGGGCGATGTCTGCGACGTCTGCCCTCTCCAGGCATTTACCGACGAATGCGAGCCGCCGGACCCGGGCGACAAGGACGCTGATACGGTCCCCAACGCGGAGGACAACTGCCCCGCTGACTACAACCCGGACCAGGAGGACGTGGATCAGGACGACAAGGGTGACGCGTGTGACCTCTGTCCGGAGTTCGCCAACCCCGGGGACGCACCCTGTCCCGCGACGATCTACGACATCAAGACCGGGGCCATGCCCCTCGGGGCCAAGGTCAGCTTGGGCGGCGTGGTCACAGCGGTGGCCTCCCTCCGGTTCTGGATCCAGGTCCCCGAGGACGAGCAGACCCTTGAGTACGGGTACAAGTTCAGCGGTGTCTACGCGTACGTCCCGTCCTCCAACCCAGGGAACATCACGATCCCCGAGGTGGGGGATCGCGTGGAGTTCACAGCGGCCGTGAAGGACTGGATGGGCCAGATCCAACTCGACTGGGTGGAGGACCTCGAGATAGTCGAATCCGACGTGCCGCTGCCGACCCCGGTGGACGTGACCCCGGACCAGGTGGCCACGGGCGGTGAGGACGCGGTCGCGTACGAGGGCGTCCTGGTCAAGGTGACCCAGCAGGTCGTCACAGAGCTGATCCCGGACTACGGCGAATTCGTTCTGGCGGGTTCCCTGACAGTGGGCGACAACATCTGGCTGATGGAGCCCTTCCCCGCAATCGACGACATCCTCACCGTCACCGGGCCGCTCATGTGGACCTATGACGACTCCAAGCTGGAGCCCCGGGGACCCCAGGACATTATCGAGGAGCTGGGCCTGGCGACCTTCGGCCCGTCCCCGGTCTTCCTCCTGGCCGACGGCGTCTCGACCCCCGCGCCGCCCCTCGTAGCGACGCTGACAGTGCCGGCCCCGGACGAGGGCCTGGAGGTCGTGTTCGAGTCCTCCAACGTCGATATCTTCCCGGACACGCTCCTCTCATTCGACGCGGGCTCGGACAGCATGGAGATCGGGCTCTCGACGTCCTACGAGTCCGAGACCATCGAGACCGTGACCGTGAGTGTATCTTACGACGGCAAGACCCTGTCCGCGGACGTGATCGTGATTTCGCCGACCTATGTGCCGGCCCCCGTAGCGTTCGAGCCGGCTGTGGTGGCCGCTGTAATGGACGAGGAGACAGAGATCCTGGTGCGCCTTGATGTCCCCGGGCTTACGGGCGAAGTCGAGGTCTTTCTCGAAGTCCTGGGCGAGGGAGATCTCATAGCGACGGTCCCCGCCAGCGTCATCGTGCCCATGGGGGCACAGTCGGCGACCTTCGTTGTCACGGGGCTCGAGGCGGGTGTCGCGCAATTGAGAGCGTGGAATGACGGGGGTGAGGTGATCTCGGACCTGGAGGTCCTGGATATCCCCGCGGTGGGCCTGATCCTCACGGAGATCCTCTACGACGTGCCGAGCGGTGACAGCGGCTACGAGTGGGTGGAGATCTTCAACGGCACGACCGATACCATCGACCTCTCAGGATACTCCCTGGCAAACGGCGGGACCTCCTACACCAGCGCAGTCTGGCAGTTGGAGGGGACCCTCCAGCCGGGGCAGTGCATGCTCATCGGCGGGCCGCTCTCCGAAGAGGCGAACGCATTCCCAATCTACGACCTGGAGTTGGACTTTGACCCCGACATCCAGAACTCCGGCCCCAAGGCCGACGGCGTGGCCCTCTTCGCAGTGCCCGCAGCTCAGGTCACCGACACCACGGTACCGGTGGACGCAGTGCTCTACGGAGACTCCAACGACAACGGCCTATGGGACGAGACCGGCGCTGCCGGAGAGGTGGACGTGGGCGACGCGAGCTCCGGGGCATCGATATCGAGGGGCAGCGAGGGCTGGGAGGTCACCCCGGATCCAACCCCGAACGATTGCTCTCACGCGTTGTAGTACGGGGGAGCTGATCATTTCCCCCGCGTTCGAAGGAACACCTGGACAGCTTCTTTTACTGTGCCGCTTGTTTCCTCGACGATTTCGATGCCGGCTGCGTCGAGCGCCTGCTTTGCCTTTGGGCCGACGCTCCCGGTCAGCACGACCGTCGCCCCGGAGTTGGCGATCAGCGCCGCGGTCGCGGGTCCTGCGCCGCTGGCCTGGTATGCGTTCGAATTACCGACGACCCCGAACCGCATCGTATCCGAGTCGACAATGACGTAGTAGGGAGCCCGGCCGAACCTTGGTTCGACCAGTGCGTTACTCGATCCTCCGGTGGCAGAGACAGCGATTTTCATGTCCTCTCCGATTGATGCTTGCAAACAGACCGCATGATACCGGGCGATGCGAGATATTTCAAAGAGTCATGAACGCATGGGGCACCGGCGGTCTCCGCCGCCACGTCTTTTCCTGCCCCCTGCCGCTACCTGTGCAGGCTGCAACCGACGGCTGTCCGGCTCGCGCCGATGAGGAGGAGTGGATACTCCTCAATCACTGGCTGGTATTTGCTTCTACGGAAGACAGGTCTCGCAACCATCGGGGGGCAAGAAGGTCTGGATCTGGACGGTGAAGACACAGACCGCCTGCCAGTCCTCATCCGGATCCTGGCACGCGGTGATGGTGTTGCCTGAGAGGTCCAGGACCTGTAAGGGGATGGTTTTCTCAATCAGCGACGTGAGGTTCACGAGACCGCCCGTGATAAGGTTGTTTGGCAGATAGAGTTTCTTCAGAGGGGCCCAGATGGTCTCGGAGGTGTTGGAGAACTGGGCGATGTTCTCACCGGTTAGTCCGTTGGACGCGAGGTGCAGCTCCTCCAACGCCATGAGGGCCGCATCGGGGAGCCAGAAGTCGGCCAACTTCGTCGCTGGTGTATCGTTGAAGATAATGTTCGCGTCGAGGATCTCGAGGGTCAGGCCCACCTGCGCCAGGGGATAGAGCGGGGATCCGCCGTTGCCGAAGACGAACGGATTCGTCGAGATCACCAGCCGCCTGATCGGCGGGGTAAGCCCGAGCACTCCCCACTCGTACATGAAGGCGAGGTCAGCGAGCTCCGTCATCTCGAGGTTCAGGTCCTCAAGCACAGTGAAGTAACCGATCAGCACATGGGTCAGCAGTGGATTCCAGGAGATATCCAGTTCCACGAGTGGCGGCACGATCGGCCAGGTTTCGATGTCCGCCGGGAGGTCCGCTATGTCGTTCCCCGAGACCCCCAGTACCGTGAGGTTGCTGAGGCTCTGGATGGGTGCGAGATCCGTCAACTGGTTGTCCGCCGCCTCCACCACCTGGAGTTCGAACATGGTCTCGAGGCCGTCAAAGGAGCCGAGTCGATTGTGATAGATGATGAGCTTGTTTCGCCAGTCCTGGAAGTAGTCAACGAGCGCGTCGGGGATGGGGGCCGCGACCTGCGCGAAGTAGCCCTCCAGGCCAGCGAGGGTCTCGATGCCTGTTGTCAGGTCGCCATCCGTGGTCCGATTCTCTTCTGCCTGGAGGATCACCAGCTTGTCCTTGAACGCTGTATCCGCCAGGGGTAAGAGGTCGCTGATTTTGTTGTCGGAGATGTCCAGGACATTAAGCGATTCATAGGCCTGTAGATTCGGCAGCCCCATGAGGTTATTGGACGAGAGGCCAAGGGCCAGGAGTCCCTGCTTAAAGGCCGCGCCCGCCAGAGTCCCCGCCTCCTCGTCCGTGAGGCCATTCCCATCGAGCCCCAGGAGGAGCAGGTTTGGGAGGCCCAGGAGGGGCCCGATGCTCGCAATCCGGTTGTTCCTGATGTCGAGGTGGGTCATGGCCCCCAGGCTAGCGAGCGGGGAGATGTCCATGTTGAAGCCCAACGGCTGGGCGTCCCCGTTTCCTGCCATCCACAGGACCTCGAGGTCGACCAGGCACTCGAGGCCCGTGAGATCTCCGATGGGGCCCTCCGTTACCTTGTGGTTAGCGTCCAGGACCGTCAGGCCCTCCACGTCGTTGTAGGTGAACACGGTCTTATCCGTGGTCCCCAGCGCGGCGTTGACCTTGATCTCAAGGACCGCGTCTGGGAAGGTCACCGCGAAGACGCCGCTGTCGTCGACGCAGTCGCTCGGGACACAGTCCCCGATGGCGGGCTCGCAGACCCACCCGGGATCGCAGTTCCCAGGGCAGAAGCCGTCGCAGCCGTCGGGCTCGCCGCAGCCCTTGCCATCGCAGTCGGGTTGACAGACCTCCGGTGTGTCCTCCGGTGTGTCCTCCGGTGTGTCCTCCGGTGTGTCCCCGGCAGGCGTGTCCACAGCAGTGTCCGCGGTGGCGATGTCGCTTTTCGTCTCCCCGGTGATCGTGTCTCCCGGGTTCGGTGTGCCGCAGATGTCATCGGTCGGGAGATTCAGGGGTGTCTGCTCGATGCAGCCGCTCCAGACAATTCCCACCAGGAGAACCGCTCCGAGGAGCGCTACGGACAGGAACCTTGTCATGTCGTGCGCTCTCATAGTCAGAAGCTCCAGTCCAGGGTGAGGCCCCCTCCATGGGGCATGGGGATCGGCGCCACTGTCACCGGCAGGACATCCGCGGCGGGCTGATCGACGAGCAGCCAGACCAAGCCACCCACCGCAGCGACCGCACCGACGCCGGTCATCACCCAGCCCGTGATGACCATGGGTTGGATGGTGCTGTTGTAGTCGTCGTCATAGCCGGCCTGCGCGTCCTCCTGGGCCATCTCCATCGCGTCATCGCAGCCGAAGCCGTACTCCGTGGTCTTGAGCTCCACCAGGTCCAGGTACTTCTGCTTGGCGTCGATGCGGGCCTGATCCCGTTTGGACGCGGCCATCATGAGGACCGAACTTCCCGCACCGGCCATCAGGATGCCTCCGCCGAGCGCTGCCCACTTCCAGGCCATGTTCACCGGGGGCCGCAGGTGTTTGATCCCCGGGCCGGACAGGGGATCGGGCTGCACAGGATCTGGCAGCCCAGGACCGGGCAAGGCCGGTGGCTCGATGGTTTTCCCCATCTCTTCCAGGACCGAGGCCGAGGCCGCGGTCGCAGGAGCCGTGGCCGGGGCGCTTCCTCCGGCGACGGCCTTCCCCGCACTGACGAGTTGGAAGGCTGGTCCGCCCTCCGCACCATAGGCGACGAGACCGTTGGCCACGGTCAAGGCGTGGGTGTTGTTTTCTGCCTCGGTGCGGAACAGGGTGCCGCGCACAGCGACGGGGATTAGCTCCTCCTCCGGGCCCATGAGCACGTCCAGCATGATTCGGAACACCCCCTCCTCGACGGGCTCCACCTGCCATGTCACCCGGCCCCCCGCTTGGATGAAGGGCTTGTCAGCGCCTGGGTCGCCCACGTTAAGGGTCAGGGGATCTTCCTCGGTGCATGCAGGGCATTCGAGGAAGAAGCGGTTTCCCGCGGAGTCGTCCACGTAGACGGTGACGATCGGATAAAGGATCTGCAGGACCCCACCCGGTTTGAGGCGTGCGCCTTGCTCAAGGTCTTGTTCCTGGCCTGGGGACGGGAACCAGACCGCCGCGTCCGTGCGAGCTGTTCGTTCCCCGCGGACCAGGATCAGTCTAACCGTAACCGTGTACCCGTCGTCCGCTACAGCAGGCCCCGGTGCGAAGAACAGCGCGACCAGGAGCGGCACCAGCAGGCATCGGATTGGTCCACGTCCAGAGTTCATGACCCCTCACCTCACACGTCCCGGTGTGCCTCAAGCCAGAGGCTGAGAAGCCGGGAGTAGTCGAGGACCATGTGGGAGAGGCGGCCTTGCAACGCGATCCAATTGACCGCGGTGAGGTGCTCCCGTCGGCCCGAAAAACTCTTGAGAAGTATACTTGATACCGCTGTCCCCTCCCTAGAGCTTTTTTCATCTGCGCGGTAGAGATCAAGAAGACGCCGCACCACCACGCCTGGGAACGCTACGGTCATCAACGAGAGGTCCCCCGGTGGAATGCCTGGGTTCACGGGTGCGACCCGGAGCCAACCGTTTTCCTGGAAGAACGCGGAGTCCACGCGGCGGTAGATGAACCCCCCGGTGTCCGGCCCGTTGAGCAGCGCGTCCAGGTGACGCAGGTAGAGCAGGCCCGATGCCTCGTCGGTCACGGTGCCCGAGAGAACTCGCCAGGTCTCAGCGGAGAATTGCGAGGGCAGGATCGTGGCGCCTCCGCCCCGAGCAATGTCAAGGCATCGCCCGAAGGAGCGCACGATGGCCAGGGCCCGGCGACGGACTCGCAGGGACGGAATCATAAACAGAAAACCGGCAGCGAGTCCTGCGAGGAGAGAGCCCCCGAGGGGGAAGGAAACAGGCAGGATCAGCCCGACGACGCCGGTTACGCCGACCAGACAGAGGGAGAGAATCCATGCGAAGGGCCAGCGAAGCCGCCGAAGGAGGAGCAGCGGGAGCAGACCCAGGAGGGTGAAGATGAGGTAGGATAAGAGTGCGCCGGGGCGGATCCAATCCGCTCGGATGTCCACCTGGTTGAACGCTGAGGCCAGGAGCATCACGCCATGGACCGTGCCCGCTGAGGTGGGCTCGAGGGAGGGGATCAGGGGGACGTCCACCTCGTCCGTGGCCGGCCCGAAATGTCCCAGGAACACCACGCGTCCCTGTACCGTGTCCGAGAGGTCTTCGATGCCCCAGGCCAGGACGTCGGAGACCCGGATCGTCCGGATAGCCTCCACGCCGTAGCGCAGGAGCCACCGCCCCCCGGGGTCCTTGAGCCGTGCCTCGCAGCGTTCCACGTCCGCCGCGTCCGGGACGTCCCGGCCCGCACCTTCGCGATCCAGGCAGTAGGCCCGCAGGAAGATCGACGGTACCAGGCTGCCGTCGGCCAGTTCCCGGTCCGAGAGGAGCGCGTTGATGGTGCCGTCGAAGCCGCTACGCACCGCGTAGGTGTTGCCGACCCAGGCCCCGGCGTCCACGAGTACGGGGGGCGCCGGACGGTCCAGGGTGCCCACTACTACCCGGGTTCCCCGAGATACGGCGCGGGCGATTGACTCGGCCAGGACAGCGGTCTCCTCGGGGTAGTTGCGGCCGTAGTATTTGTCGAAGACCACCACGGATGCGCCTGCCTCGGAGAGGCGATCGAGGAATCGTGCATCCAGGAGCCGCCAGGTCTCTGCGCCCTCGCCCGGCACGGGCTCCCCCGACGCGCGGAGGGTCTTCTCGTCCCGGTCCAGGTCGGTCTTGACCACCACGGCCCGGCCGCCTCCGGGCGCGAGATGGATCCGTTGGCGCAAGGTCTCGGCCTGGAGGTCGAGCCATCGGGCCGGAGCGAGGTGGGGCAGTCCCCAGGCCGCTGCCAAGGCCAGGAAGGTGGCGGCCAGGTAGACTCCCCCCACCAGCCACCAGGCTCGGCGAGGGGTGCCCACCACGATCGAATTTTCCAACTCTGTGAGTGCACGCCGCGTGGCTGCTGCCAAGGTGTCCACCGCGTCGTGGTGGGTATGCGCTGGCTCGGTGGGGATCGCGTCGACCAGGGCTCCGGGTTCTATGGCGGCGGTCTCTGCGTATCCGGAGACCGCCGCGTTTTTTTGCGCTGCGGTCTGGTCCGGCGCCAGGGCCTCGAGGGCCTCGCGTAGCTCGGTGATGGTCTGGAATCGGGCGTCGGGCTCCTTCTCCAGGATACGGTCCAATATGTCCTGGAGGCCCTGCGGGATCGCCGCTGAGGAGCGGGCAGCGTTCACCGGGATCGCCCGGTCATAGAGGTGCATCTGCTTGATCTCTGCGATGCTGCGGGCAAAGAACGTTGGTTTCCCGGTCATCATCTCGCGGATCACGAGGCCAAGGGAGTAGATGTCCGAGCGCGTATCCGCACGCTCCCCACGGTGTTGTTCGGGGCTCATGTAGACGGGGGTGCCGAGGACCTCCCCGGCCTGGGTGAGGCCCCCGCCCGTGCCCATGGAGTCGATACGCGCTATGCCGAAGTCGAGGACCTTGAGGACCTCCACCCCGTCCTCATTCCGTGTGATGAAGAAGTTCGACGGCTTGATGTCTCGATGGAGGATCCCCTTGCCGTGGGCCTCTTCCAGGGAGAGGCAGGCATGGCGGGCGAAGCGCACTGCGCGGGGCCAGTCCATGGGCCCGTGCTTTTTGAGGACTTCCCGCAGGGAGGACCCCTCGAGATACTCCATCGCTATGTGGAGTTGGCCATCTTCAGTGGCGCTACAGTCGTAGAGGGTGACCGTGTAGGGACTCTTGAGCTTTGCCACGGCCATGGCCTCGACCAGAAAACGGCGCCGAATATCCCCATCACTGGCCAGGTCACGGTGGATTACCTTGAGCGCTTCCTCGCGGCCTGTATACCGGTGGGTCACACGGTACACGACTCCCATGCCACCCTGGGCGATCCTCCTGATCACCTGGTAGCGGCCGTCGATAATGCGTCCGGTAAGATCTTCGCTCATGGCGGTGTAATGTTACTGGACAAAGGCCTCCGCGCACAGAAAAATGGTGACTAAGGGTCGGCGCAGAAATAAGTTGTGCGTTTCCGGCGAGGACCGGGCGTCGAGGTCAAGGCGCGGTGACGCAGGCGTACCCGAAGGTACGTCGAGGAGGCGCAACGCAGAGATCGTCGTTCGAGACCGGCGAAAACGTGCGAGTTATTATTGCGCAGGCCCTCAGGAGGTTTGATGGACAGAACCGTCGATACAGGCACCGGCGCAGCAGCGGCGCAGGCCAGCGCGGTGACCGTGTACTACAGCGACTTCAAGGCCCTGGACGCTGTTTCCTGCGGTTTTGAGAGCGCTACGGTGACGGGCCTCCTGGGGCCAAATGGCGCAGGCAAATCCACCCTGATCAAGACCCTCCTCGGCTTCCTACCGCCCTCAGAGGGGGGCTGCACGGTCCTGGGGGACGACCCTCAGCGTGTGCCGCTGGACGTGAGGCGCAGGGTGGGCTACATGCCCGAGCACGACGCGGCCATGCCTGGACGGATCGGCCTCGAGTCCGTGGTCCTGGCCGGTCGCCTGGCGGGTATGCCCCGGGAGGCTGCGTTCAGTCGGGCTTACGAGGTCCTGGATTACCTCGGGATGGACGAGGTGCGGCACCGGCCCGTGGCCGATTATTCCGTGGGCCTCAAGCAAAAGATCAAGCTGGGGCAGGCAGTAGTCCATGGCCCGGCGCTCCTCCTGCTGGACGAACCCCTGAGCGGTCTCGACCCGAACAGCAGGGACGAGATGCTCGCGCTCCTGAAGGGGATCGGCGCGTCGGGGGTGGCCATGGTGATCTCCTCCCACGTGCTCAAGGACCTGGAGGCGCTCTGCGATCGGGTCCTGGTCCTGGACCAGGGCCGTGTCCTCTACGAGGGCCGCGTGGATGGTTTGCGGAGGCAGGAAGAGGGGAGATACCGTCTGCGGATCAAGGGGGACTGGGAAGCGTTCTCGGGTGCGCTGCGTAGCGCAGGCGCAGTCGTGGAGGGTGCTGCCCCTTTCCTTGACGTCCGCCTGTCTTTGGGGAGCGACGCGGCGTTGATCTGGGCCGCTGCCCGGGATACGGGCTGCCAGATACGGGAGCTGCGCCTCGCAGCGGACTCCCTGGAGGACGCGTTCCTGCGGCTTCTCGGGAGGAGCGACTGATGGGCATCCATCGCGGGGGATATCGACAGTATGCCGGTGATCTTCTCCCCGGGGGCACCCGGTTCCTCGTGCTGGCGGGAGCGGAGCTGAGCCGCCTGTGGCGGAAGCGCTCGACCCGCTGGCTGCTGATCATTGGTGCACTTCCGCTGGTGATCATCGTCGCAGCGGAGGTGGGGAAGGGGGTGATCCGGAACGTAGCGGGGAGCCTGCCGATCCAGATCGAGCTGATGGACAAGCTGTTCAACGCGGAGCAGGTACTCCTGGCGATACTGGCTGCGGCCGCAGGTGCGGGCCTGATCGCGGACGATCGGGGCAGCAACGCGCTGGTCCTCTACCTCTCCCGACCCCTGACGCCGAATCGTTATCTGGCAGCGAAGGGCCTCGCTCTCGGGGGGATCCTGTCCATGATCTACCTAGCCCCTGCGTGGATCCTGCTGCTGGTCTCGGAGCTGATCGCGCCGGAGATGGACTGGGCAGGCTTCGTTTTGCGTGGCGTCCAGGCGACCGCTGTAGCGGCGCTCCATATCGGGTTTACGACCGCTGTGGTTCTGTTCCTGTCGTCCCTGGCGACGCGGGCGCGCTACGTGGGGCTGGGCTGGGTAGCGTTCTTCTTCTTCTCTGATGCGCTCTCCTCGGGCCTGAGCAGGACCCCGGGAGTCGGAACCTGGGTCCGCTATCTGTCGGTGAAGGACCTCTTCGAAGACAGCGCTGCCTGGATCATGGGTAAAGGGGATCAGGCCGGCGCGGCCGGAGCCCTTCTGGGTCTTGGCCTGGCCGCGGTGATAGCGCTCTTGGTCAGGATGCGGCGCCTCCAGGCAGCGGCGGTGAGCGGATGAGCGGGCCGGTGATAAAGCTGGATCGGGTCACCAAGCGCTACGGCGCTGTCCTGGGCCTCAACGACGTGAGCCTGGAGGTCGCCCCGGGAATCACGGGGCTTATCGGCCCCAACGGAGCGGGGAAGACTACCTTCCTGCGCCTGGTGACCGGGATGCTGCGCGCGTCGAGCGGCGCGGCCCAGGTCCTTGGCGGTGACGTGTGGACAGATGTATCGGTCCGGGGCCACATGGGATACTGTCCCGACAGCGAGCGGGTCTGGGACTGGATGGATGGTCTGACCTTCGTCAGCACCCTGGGCGTCTTGTCGGGCCTGTCCAAGGCCGAGGCCAGGGCCAGGGCGCAGCAGCGCTTGGAAGAGCTGGAGCTGTCCGATGCAGCGACGAAACCCATCTCCCAGTACAGCCGGGGGATGCGCCAGAAGGCGAAGCTGGCCCAGGCGGTTCTCCATGATCCGGAGCTCCTGATCCTGGACGAGCCCTTGAACGGCGTGGACCCGCTGAGTCGCCACCAGATCCTGAACATGCTGCGCCGCCGCGTAGCGGCCGGCACGTCGGTGGTGATCTCCAGCCACGTTCTCCACGAACTCGACGGCTTCGTGGATCGTGTGGTCCTGCTCCAACGGGGCCGGCTCCTGGCCGAGGGCGCGATCGCGGAGATTCGGGAGCTGCTGGACGAGCACCCCCATTCAGTTCGCCTGCACGCTGATGACACGAGATCCCTGGCCCGGTCTCTTCTGGGGATCCCCGGGGTGGTGAGCGCTGACCTGTCCCGGGAGGGCCAGCTCGACGTGCGGACGCGAGACCCGGCGGCCCTCTACGAGGCCCTCCCCGCGATAGCGGCCGGAGATGCCGCTGTACGGGACTTGGTTCCACTGGACGCGGACCTGGAGTCAGTGTTCCGCTACCTGGTGAAGGGAGGCGGCGGATGAGGTTCGGGCGTGCGGCGGTCCTCATGGCCGACCTCTACATGCGGACAGTGGTCCGCCGACGGGGGAGCTGGATCGTGGGCCTCCTTGCCCTGGCGTTGGTGGCGCTCTTCGGCTGGGCCGTGCTACAGGCCTCCGACGACGCTGCCCGGCTGGAGGTCTATCGGGGCTTCCTGTTCATCGGTCCCCTGGGCTTCCTGGTGCAGTTCTGCGGGCTCCTCTATGGCGTGGCCGCCGCGTCGGAGGACCGGGATGGAGGGACCGCTGCATATATATTCTCGCGGCCTCTGCCGCGGTCCGCTATCTTCCTGGGACGCTTCGCAGCCGCGGCTCTGACCGTAGCGTTGGTTACCAGCCTGGTGCACCTGGCCGTGGCCCTCCTGGCCCGGTTCCCGGGAGGCTTCGTCGTGTTTTTGCAGGTCGAGATCCCGATCCTGGCCGGTGCGCTCTGCTACACAGCGCTGTTCATGATGCTGGCCACCCTGGTCCGGAAGCCGGTGGTGATCGGGATGCTCTGGCTCGTGGTCTGGGAGTTGCTCGTGGCCCAGGTCCCCTGGCGGATCAAGCTCCTGACGGTGAAGTACCATCTGCTGAGCCTGGCCAACGGCCTGGTCCCCGGAGGTGCGGACGCCGGCCGCAGCGGGCCTACTGCCCTGTTCAAGGTCCTGGATGAGAGCCCGACGGACGCGGGCATAGTGGTCAGCGTCCTGATAGTCCTGGCAGTGGCTTTCGCCTGGGCCCGTTACCGTCGATTGGAGCCGTGAAGCTTCTCGTGTTGGCCATGTTCATAGCAGGAGGGGCTTTCCTGGCCCTAAAGCGAGGGTGTCATTGAGTCTCTCAAAACATTGGAAAATGAAATGGGCCCTCCAGAAGCTTTTTTCTGTTTCGCCCGGGGGCCGTGCTATGAACCACTTCTTTCAGCGCTTTGTAACGCGAGGAGTTGTCTGGGGCTCCAGAAGGTTTCGGGATGGCCTCGGGAACGTGAAGCAGCACTTTCATGCGACCCAGAAGTACGGAGTTGGCAGGGAAGGACTTGTTGTTCTCGAATTAGGTACCGGTTGGCTGCCCAATATTGCGGTAGGGATGTCCTTGGGGGGAGCAAAGAAGGTATACACTGTCGACATCCACAGACACATGCGCGCCCGAGCCCTGGAAGCGACGCTGTTGCACTTCCAGAAGAACATTGACTCGGAACAGGTTCAAAAAACACTTGGAACCGTAGGCGACGGGAAGAGGGAATCTCTCGAGAGGGCGATCAGTGCTGTGCAGAGGGGCGAAGTTGAAGAGGCGTTGGCGTCTCTGGATATTGAGTATCTGGTTCAAGACGTGCGGTATCTTCCCTTGCAGGACAACTATGTTGACCTTGTCGTGTCGAGAACTACGCTTGAGCACATTCCTGAAGATGATCTGGAGGAGATCCTTGTTGAATTCAGGAGAGTGATATCTGCAAAGGGGATAATGAACCACCTTGTTGACCTGCAAGACCATTATGCCATGTTCGATCCAGCAATTACCCCATATAATTTTCTTCAGTACAATGACCGTCGCTGGTCTCTCTACAACACCGATTTCCAGTGGCAAAACCGCCTTCGGATCAATGACTACGTTCGGCTCCACGAGTCAGCGGGGTTTGAAGTAATTGCTCATGACGACGAGAGGAAGCACGGATCGCTGCTCTCCCGTGTAAAACTCGACGCGCGATTTCAGAGGTACACACAGGAAGATCTTGAGGTGACTACCTCGTGGATCGTATCACGTGGCAGATAAACTCGTCGGGACGGAAGCAAATCGTTCCTGTCCCTGGATGGATCGTGATGTGAGAGCAGGCAGGCACCTGACGTCGTCAGTTTCCTGAGATGCCGCTGCAGTCCGGGTCAGAGCCGTCCTCGAAGCGGATCGCGAGGCCGAAGGTCGGGCTCCACGCGTTGCCGTTGTCCGAGCCGACCATGACCAAGTCATCACAGGCGCAACGAGCGGCGCTGTTCGAGGCGGTCTACCACTGCGGCACCGATGGAGTCGCTCCATATGTTGGTGGTGGTCCGGCACATGTCCAGGATCCGGTCTACGCCCAGGATAACGCCGATGGCCTCCAGGGGCAGGCCGACGGCCTGGAACACGATGGTCATCATCACGAGGCCTGCGTGGGGGATGCCCGCCGCGCCTACTGAGGCCAGCAGCGCGGTGAGGCAGACGATCATCTGCTGGGTGATGGACAAGTCGACGCCGTAAGCCTGGGCCACGAAGAGGGCAGCGACGCATTCGTAGAGAGCAGTCCCGTCCATGTTTACTGTGGCACCCAGGGGCAGCACAAAAGTAGCGGTCTTCCGGTCCACGCCGCCGGGGTTCTCCACGTACTTCATGGTCAGTGGCAGGGCCGCGTTGCTCGACGCGGTGGAGAAGCCGGTCGCCAGCGCTGACCCGATAGCCCGGAAGTAGGTGATGGGGTTGCGTTTGCCCACCAGGAACAGAATTAACGGAAGGGTGACGCAGAAGTGGGTGGCGAGCGCGAGGAGGACCACCCCCATGTAGCCGAGCAGGGGCAGGATCACGTCCACACCCGAGCGGGCCACCACCACTGCGAGGAGTGCGGCCACACCCAGGGGCGCGGTCCGGATGATAGCGCTGGTCATCCGCATCATCACGTTGAACACGCTATCCAGCAACTGGACGATGTTCTCCTGGGTCTTTCCGCCGATCCGCGCGGTGAACAGGCCGAAGAGGATGCAGAAGAAGATCAGCCCCAGGAGCCCAGCACCGCTTCCCGAGCCCTGGCCGCCCCCGAAGAGCGCGGCCGCACCCAGGGGGTTCTCAGGGATCAGTCGCATCAGGAAGTCCAGGACGGAGAACTTCTGCTGCGCGATCGCTGCTTCCGTCGCGCCCCCGCCGAGGTCTACGCCGACGCCCGGCTGAAAGATGTTCACCATGATCAGCCCTGTTAAGATCGCCGCGCAGGTGGTAAACAGGTAGTAGCTCAAGGTCCATCCGCCCATCCGCCCGAGCTTCTTGGGATCACCCAGACCCGCGACGCTCAGCGTCACCGACGCGGCAACCAGGGGCACAACCACCATCTTGAGCAGCCGCAGGAAGAGATCACCGCACCATTCGAACCAGTGGACATGCTCCGGCCCTGTGAGCAAGCCGACGAGCACGCCGACCCCCATGCCGATGAGGATCTGGAAATGCAGCTTGCGATACCATTTCGTTTCAGGTCCGTTCTTCAAGCGCGTCTCCCGTTGTTATCTGGATTCGGTTGCTACCTGAGCGGGGGATCGAAGCCGCCGCCGTCCAGATCGACCCAGATTGGATTGGTGAAGGCCATGGAGTCACGACCCGGATAGACCGGGGCCAGGTCCGCTGATTCGGTGTACGCTATCACATGGTACCAGATGTCCATGGGGGGCGAGACCTGTAGCTCGGTTTCCAGGCGAAGTACCCCCTCGGCCCCGGAGACGTCCCACTCCTGGATCACGGCTCCGTTCCCCACGAGGCGGACGGTGTCGAGGGGCACCCAGGTGGGCGCACTGACCCGGATGGAGAGGGTGATCGGATCGTCCGGTGCAGCGGGGATCACCGTATCGCCGAGCCCCGTATCCCCTGCGCTGAACTCGATGAAGGGCGCTGAGGTCGCCTGGGCGTGGCCGGCCTTGAGCGCAGCGTAGAAGGTCTCGTCAGTGGGCTCGGCTGCCTGGACGAGGTTGTGCGGCTGTCCGACCCACTGGCGCAGCTCGTGGGAGTCGGAGTTCCCGACAGCGATCTTCCGGTGCCCCCGGTTGAGGAAGCTGTACCAGTCCGGGAGGGTCTTGTCTCGGAGGTGCCCCCAGTCCTCGCTACCGTTCCAGACTTCGATGGAGTCGAAGGTGAGGTCGAAGACCGCTGGATCCAGGGCCTCGGGGCCTGCCACGGGGTCATAGCCCACCGCTGTGAACACGCCTTGGCCAGTGCGGGGGTGGTTTATCTGGACCATGGTGGCAGCGAAGTCGTCCCGCAGGATGGCCCATATCTCGGGGGCCTCCAATTGCCGCACAACCTCGCCGTCCTCGGTGAGTTCCATCCAGGGTGCCTCGAAGTAGTCCCCGGTCACTGACTTGCAACCGAGGCAGTTGAAGTGCGCCGCGAGCGAGGAACTCTCGTTCCCCAGGGACGCGGTGAGGAGGTCGCCTACGCCCATGTCCTCCACGATGGGCCGGAAATCAGCGAAGACGTCGTGATCCGTTCCAGCAAAGAAACGGATGTCCTCCGCTATCAGGGCCTTCACCCGTTCCTCCCGCAGAAAGGTGCTGTCGACGCTGAATTCCGAGTGGACGTGCAGATCCCCCGATATCCAGCCGGGGGTGGGGACCTCCAACTCGATGCCGCAGGTGAAGGTAGCGGTCTCACCCGTTGCGAGTGTCACGTCTCCCTGGCAGATTCCCCACCGGCCTCCTCGGGAGCCTGTGATCGTGTAGGTGCCCTCGGGCAGATAGATGGTTGCGGCTCCGTCCAGGGTCGGGACAACGGCCACGAGCTTCGCGTGGATGTCCGCGCCAGGGCCGACCTGTGCAGAGATGCGTCCGGGAATCGCCGCGCCGCCATCGTCGGTGAGTTGGACGTCGATGCGCGCGGGCGCGGCGGGTGCGAAAACGAGATCTGACACCGGCGCGCCCGCGGCCGCTGTCCAGGTGACCTCGACGGGTTCGAGGGCCTCGCCGACCAGGATCCCCCGGTATTCTCCGGGCGGGGCTTTGAACGCGAATGCGCCGTCCGTCCCCGGCGCTGTCGCACCCACGAACGCGTCATTCCGGTAAATCTCCACCCGCGCTCGGGCGAGTTCATAGCCAGCGGTGGGGACCTGGACTGAGCCCGAGACCGCCACGGTCTCCTGGCCCCGTGTCTCCCAGTGATGGGCCAGAGGGAGGAGGGAGCGCCCCGGGGCCGCATAGATGCAGCGGCGGACCTCCGCTGACTCCCCCGGTCCAAGCGCGACCATCTCGTAGCTCAGGAGACTCAACTCGTCCTTCAGCAGGGCCACGGACACTTCCGCGCCGCCCAGGGGGGTCACGAGGTGGGTAAGTCCTGGCTGGTCCGCACCGATGTAATCCATGCCGCCCAGCGCCAGCAGGGCCTCCTCGTTGTAGCCCGCGCCCGGGCCGAAGACCCGGCCGGTCTCAGACCAGAACAGGCCATCCCCCAGGGCCGCGGTGACGTTCCCGTCGGTGGGGTTCGTTGCGATGGTGTGGACCTCGAGGCAGGGGGAGTCAGCCGCGAGGCGATACTCCACGGTGACGTCGAGGCCGACCGGCTCCGTCTGGATGATCAGGTCCACCAGGGGGATGGCGCCGTCAGTGCCGCGCACCCGGATCACCGCGTCCCCGTCGGTTCCGTCCGCGGCGACCTCGACAGTCTCGGGACGGACGGCCCGCAGGAAGCCCGCGGTTGAAAAAGCCTCCTGGAAGCGGTCATCGCCCCCTGCCACAGCAAGGTCCAGGATCCCGCCGCCGAATGGCCCCCACATGTGGTGGTCCAGCGCGCCGACGATCGCGACGATGTGTTCGTTCTCAATGCGAAGGTCCCCGATTCGCCCTGTGGCCTCGCGGCCTTGCAGAAGATCAGCCGCGTCAGTCACCACGAAGGCCCTGATCGGGGGTGCGACAGTTGTGTCCGCGCCCGTGTCCGCCGCGCTGTCAACAGCAACAGTGACCTCGGTCACATCGGGCGCGCCCGATGCCTCGGCAGACTCGACAGTATCGACCGTCCATCCCCAGTCACCGCCCATCGGGCTGGGTTGGGGGTTGCTCTCGATGCAACCGCAGAGCAGGATTCCGAGCCACACCCACTTCGTCTTCATGGTCTCCCTCGATTTGAAGATTCCCGGCAGGGTCATGATATCGAGAGAGGGGGCATGGTTCAAACGCGATTTCGTTGCCGCCGCTGTGGCAGTCAGAGTTTTGGCTCCTCGGCCCATGCTGCCCACCGTTTCAGCGCCTCCAGATTCGACGCTGTCCCGGGATCATCCCATGGGTCGAAACCGAAGTCGTCCTTGGAGAGGAGGACCAGCGCGTCCAGGGCCTCGCTACGGATCAGGGGGATGTCCGCGCTGGAGAGCAGCTCGATGAGCGGGGTGGCCCCCGCGGCTGCGTTGAGTTGGGCAAGACGGCGCGCGATTACCAGGCGCATCTCTACCTCTGATGGATCCACGTGCAGGAGGATCTCCTCAATGAAGAGGGGATCCGTCTGCTCCTCGAGCTTCTTTGTGCGGGCTTCGATGTCCAGCGGCTCCAGGCTGTGGAGGTACCGATGGACCGGGCAATCTCCGACGCACGCTCCGTCGGTCAGATTTTCGTCCCCCGTGCTGCCCTGAAGGTGAGCCGCGTGGGCATGCGCGTACGATTTTCCGTCATTTCGCGCCCAATAGGGCCGCTCCTTCATCCATTGGCCGAGCCCGTAGAATCCCCCGTAGATCCCATAGATGATCCCGAGCCCGATGAGGACGTAGGCCACGGCCCGTTTCCGGCGGGATTTGGCGCGGGCCACCCAGAGTATGATCGCCACCACGAGGAGGACAGCCCCGTAGAGGCTCACCACAGTGGGCCCCGTGGCGGTGTCCGCTCTGTAGCTGACAGCGAGGCCGCCTACGGAAACAGCGACCCCCACGCTCCAGCCGATGAGGAGTTGGAGCGAGAGCCGGGACGTGAGCATCATGGCCATGATTGCTGGCACCACCAGGAAGACGAAGACCAGGAGGACCCCCGCGGTCCGTACCGAGTGCGTGATGACCAGGCCGAAGGACATGTAGAAGAGGAAGTCCCACAGGCGCACGTTGATCCCGTCAGCGCGAGCGCGTTCCGGGTCATTGGAGATCGCTATGAACTTATGGCGGAACACATAGTGGAAGATACCGACGGCAGAATAGACCACCGCGGCTGCGGCCACCTCCTCGCCCTTCACCCAGAGGAGCGAACCGGTGAGGATTCTCTGGATGTGCTCGGCCCCGTGGGGGGCTTGTGCGACGATGAGGATCCCCACCGCTGCGGCCAGCGCATAGACGAGGCCGATGATGGCCTCCTGGGGGATCTTCTCACGGTGGAACCGGGTGAGGGAGAAGACCGCCGCGCCCAGGAACGTGGCAAGAAGCGAGAAGACGTAGGCCCCCTTGGAGAGGGGATCGATGTGGAAGAGGAACGCTATGGTGGTCCCCAGCGCTGCGATCTGGGCCAGGGCCAGGTCCACGAAGATCACCTGGCGACGGAGCACGTGCAGGCCGAGGTAGGAGTGGATCCCAACGAGGACGAGGCACTCTGCGAAGGGCAGGGCCATCACCTCCCACGGGCCGGTCAATCCGCTCATCGCGATTCCCCGTACGCGTCGAGCAGCCCGTCGAGCCAGAGGTCGACGAGCTTGAAGTAGTCCTCGGTCCCCGCCGCACCGCCAACGTATAGAGGCACGATGACCGAGTGCGCGTCGACCGCTGAGCAGATCCGGTTGACCTTGCTCTCGTCAAAGTAGTTGGCCGCCAGCACGACCCGGACGTCGAGAGACCGCATGAGGTTGATGATCTTCTCGACGTGCTTCGGGGAGGGCGGGATCGCTGGCTTGGGCTCGACCTCTCCGACGATCTGGAGGCCGAAGGTCCGCATGAAGTAGATCCAGTTTTTGTGGTAGGTGACGATCTTATTCCCGTGGAGGGGCAGGGCCTTCTTCATCCACCCGCCGAGGAGGTCGATCATGGGCTTCCCCCGGATCTTCTTCGACTGGAGGAATGGGATCAGCTTGCCGCTTTGTGCAAGACGCAGCAGGGTCGACGAACCGACCATCTTTATGAGGTCCTTGCCGAAGAGGGCTTCATCAAGGCGCGCGCGGAAGTCCGAGAGGCGGGCCTCGTAGTACGCCTTGTTGTCGGGATCCACCTTGACCAGGCCGATGGCGATGTTCTGAGCGACCTTCCGGATGTTGAGGGGGCCGGTGACGAGGTGTGGGTTTCCGTAGATGTGGACCCCGCCGCTGCTGCGATCCGCAGTCTCGGGGATCTCGAGCTTCACGATTCCGTCGGCCACCGCGACGTACCCGACCTGTCCCTCGCGGATCTTCGCGTTGCCAGCCTTGTCGATGAGGGACGGCAGCCAGAGCTCGAGGTCCATGCCGGTGGTAAGGAGGAGGTCAGCGTTCGCCAGCTTCGGCGCAAAGCTGGGCTTCGGGCGCACAAAGTGTACGTCCTGGTCAGCGGACGCGATGGAGAAGACGCTCACCTTGTCCCCGCCGATCTCCTCTGCGAGGTTGGCGTACGTCGTGGTCGTGGCGACGACCTTGATGCGGGCCTGTGCTGGGGACGAAGTGGCCGCTGCGAGGAGCACGGCCGCTGCTAGAAAATGCTTGATATAATACATTGCAACCCCCTAGTAACGTTCGTGTTTGTGCGGACCGGCAGCGAATGTGAACTGGAGGAATATGCGGTGATCCATCCCGCCCACATCGGGGAGGTAGAGATCGTACTCGAGGCGCATGCGGACCCAGGGGCTCTGCCACCAGGAGACGTAGGGGACCACCTGCCAGTTCCACTGTGACGCGTTCTCCGTGGCAAAGGGCTGCACCAGATCACCTCGTGTGCCGATGACCCAGCTTCGGTTGACCTTGAACTCCAGGCTGCTGTACGCGCCCATCCAGCGCAGGTCCTTGTCGTCGACCTGCTGCTTCAGGATGTAGAGGTACTCTGAGCGCCAGGTGAAATAGTGATACTTGGAACGGTTCAGGGGCTCCCAGTTCAGGGTCAGGTCAGCGCCCCCGATGATCGTATGCCGCCAGGGCTCGCTCGTGACGCCTGCGTCCGATTTCACGTTCCGGTTGTTGTTGGTCCCGAACATTCCCGTGACACCCAACTCGATGTAGGTGCTCGGGCTCAAGTCCCAGTAGTGGGTCAGCCGCGCCAGGCTCGCTGGAACGCTGAAGAAGTCCCCCGCGAAGACCCCGCCGTTGCTGCCGTTTGTGACCTGGATCTCCAACTCCATACCGTGGCTCCAAACGGGCGGCAGCACCAGGTGCGCGGCGACGCCTGCCTGGTTCAACCCGCCGGGGCCGAAGGGGACCATGAGCATGAGCGGGTAGTCGAACTGATCCAGCCCAGGTTTGTGCCAGCGGTTGACCACGCCGAGTTGCTGGCGGAACTGCCCGACGGTGAGAGAGAGACCTGGCGCCACCGATGTCCAGGTGATATAGGCTTCCCCCACCGCGGCGCCCTTGGGTGTGAGCCCGACGGTCATCTTGGTGAACGCGAAGGGGTCCAGGTTCGACTGGAGGTGGAGCCCGAGCATCCGGAGGAAGGTCCCGGAGCGTTCCCCGCCGATGGAGTCTCTCCCGTCCGCGGAGTAAATGTACCGGCCGAAGAAGTCCCCGACCACGCTGATCTCTGGGTTCAGGGCCTGGAGGGAGCGTTGGCCCCCCAGGAATGTCTTGACGCGGATCTCCTTCTCATCGATGTCTTGATCCTCAGCCGCTGCCTGGAGCTTGAACACCTCAAGCTCCAGGGCATCCAAGCGCTCCCGCATCTCCTGCGGGCTCATTTCCTCAACAGCGTCTTCACCGCTTCCCTGTTCCTGGGTATGTCCGGGGCTGGGGAAAACTGAGAGCAGAACCAGAGCTGTGAAGAGTCTCGCCACGCGGCGGAACCTTATTTTTTTTATGGTGCGATGTCTCATCCATCGACCTCCTCGATTGAATTCGTTGGTTGCATTAAGACCACGGTGTTCGTCAGAGGCCGCGGCGATGTCGTAGGGCTCAAGCCGTGGTCGGTGGGGAGTGCTTGGGCGCGCGGACCAGGGGGAGCGCGGTCGCTACGTTGAGATGAGGATCGGCGCTTACCCGGAGTACGCACAGCCCCTTGCAGACAATTCCCGGGACGTCAGGCCGCTCGATGCCGATCACCGAGCGGAGCAGAGTGCTCAGAAAGAGGCACTCGTCCGTGTTGTTCGAGGCGCCATCCGGAACAAACGCATACGCTGCCTGGATCTCCTCATACGTACAACGCGAGTCGTGGGCTTCGTGCCGATGCGGCGCTTCCCCGTGCCCCATGATTCCATCCCGCGTGACCACGCCGTGATCAACGCTCAGGAAGTGGAGCGTCAGCAGGAACACCTGACCCAGGTAGATCGATGCCGTGGCCAGGGACAGGAGCGACAGGTTATGACAGCGAGGCCTCATGGACTAGTCTTTCCCTTTTCGACAAATATCAGTATGGCTCCAGGCGTTGTCAACCCTTTATTGTGCCGTCCGGTCCGCGATGTGGGGCACGCCGGGATAGGCTACCCGTCCGGTGGTGAAGATGCGTTCCCGGTATGTGTCCTTTACCGGCACGATGCAGTTGGTGGTCAGGAGGATGGGGCCGTTGAAGGACGCGAACTCCTTCTAATACCACATGCAGAAGCCCATGACGTCGGGCATGCAGTCCCCGCAGTTGTAGCAGAGTTCTATGCAGCCGCAGACCGAGGCCCCGACGCAGGTGTCGTTCCCCTGGCAGTCGCCGTCGTTCCAGCAGCAGCCTTCGCCGCTGGGGCATTCGGGGCCGTTGGGATCGGGGACGCAGGAGCCTGGCATCTTGTCGAAGTCCTGCTGGCCCCGGCAGACCTGGGCAGCGGGGCAATCAGCGTCCGTGTTGCAGCAGCCCTGGGGGAGGGGGGAGCAGAGCCCGGGGGTGGTGGGTGCGAAGCACAACTCGCCGCAGGGGCAGATTATTATGCCCTCGCAGGACTGGGTCTCGTAGCAGTCCCAATCGTTGAAGCACTGGCCGGGATCTGGTGGGGTCTCGCAGGTGTTGCCCGGCGCGCAGGTCAATCCAGAGGGGCAGTCCTCGTCATCCAGGCAGCAGCCCTCTTTGTAGGGCAGGCACGTCCCTGGCCAGCCGCAGCCGTCTCCGCCGGAGAAGTCGCAGGGGCAGGGGTTGGCGCCGTCGCAGTACAGGCCCGGGCCGCAGTCGCCGTCATCCCAGCAATCGGGCGGC
>CAYOTU010000002.1:28044-32729 GCA_964406905.1 uncultured Myxococcales bacterium
TGTCCTCGCCGGGGATCGTGTCCTCGCCGGGGATCGTGTCCTCGCCGGGGATCGTGTCCTCGGGCGGTGCGACGGTATCGAGGGTCAGGGAATCGGGATCGGGATTTGTATCTCCGAAGAGGAGCACCGGATCCTTCGCAAAGTTGCAGCCGGCCGTCAGGGCCGCGATGAGGACGGCAGTGAAAAGTGAGCGGATGAGGTGGCTCATGGGTGGACCTCCGTTATTCCAATCAGACCAGACCGGAAGAGGTTCTGCAATGAGTGTGCCTGGGGCGACGTCAAGGCTGAAGCCCTTCCCACAGAACAGAATCGGGGCTGAAGCCCCTCCCACAGGGACAGGGAGATAAGCCGTCGAGATGTGGAGGAACGTTACGGGGGCGTGCAGGAACTGCACAGGTGCTACTGGCAGCGGAATGCTTGCCCGTTGAGGATCACGTCCGGTTTGATCAGGGGTGGGTCGATGACCAGGTGGGTAGCGCCGTTCTCCGCTGCCTGGTTCTGGAGGTCCACAGTGCAGGTGTACTCCTGGTTCTTGACCGTGACGTCCTCCCAGACGTAGCGGCATTGGACCGGGCCAACGGGGTCGCACATGGCGACCGCGGCCTCCTTGACGATCTTGACCTTGGCGCCGTAGACCGTGAGGAACGGCTTCGGGATGGTCTGGCTACAGCCAATGATAAGCGCCAACGCGGCCAAGGCCACGGCGAAAAAAAGCATCCTGCGCATGGTTTCCTCCTTCGGTTGACCGCACTGTAGCCGTCCGGTGGCAGGCCGCTTGGGGCCGGGAAAAGGGGAAGCAACCGGACCGAGCTTCCCGCCACCGGACGGCTACGCAGTCGACTCCATCCATCGACCACCGAGCCATTGCAGCCCGGATGATGCGCCGATGGATCCGAGAGACGACTGAATCAATAGATACCATGACGATTTCTTGAGTGTCAAACGAATCTGAGCCCCGGTCCGGTACATGTTTTTTCGGCTCGGCTACGATCAGATCAGAAGCCGAAGCCGCCGCCGACCAGGACGCACTGGCCGTCCTGGCACGCGGGCGTGGAGTTGTCGCAGTTGTACCAGGCGGGACACATGAGATCCGGGGGGCAGTCCATGAGGTCGTTCCACGCGTCCAGGCAGTCCACGTTGATCGCTGTGGAGGTGCCGCCCATGCTGCACGGGCAGCAGCCCGCGTTGGTCTTCACGCAGTCCGCGTCCACGACGCAGGCTGTGAAGTCCTCGCAGTCCGGCGGCGGCGGGTCGTCGCCCTCGACACAGCAGACCTCGCTCTTGGAGGTGCAGAGAAGCCCAGAGGGTACTGTCCCCGGCGGGCAGTTGGTGTAGCCCGGGGTCCAGGTGACGCAGACGCCGTACTCCTGTTCGCATTCCGTGGCTGGCATCGGGCAGTCCTCGGGGCAGTTCTCCCAGGTTTCACCCTCTTCACACTCGCCGTTCCAGCAACAGTCGTCCAGCCAGGTCTCATCGGAGCAGACAAAGTCGTCGCAGGTGACCACGCAGCAGGGCCCGCATTTGGGCTGCGCGCAATCCTCCGGGCCGCAACATGTCGCGCCGGGCATGCCGTCACCCAGGGGGCAGTCCTTCGGGCAGATGCAGGGATCCTCGTCGCCGTTGCACGTGTCGTCGCCGCATACGGGTTCGGGTTCGGGGCAGTCCTCGGGGCAGGTCTCCCAGGTCTCGCCCTCCTCGCAGATGTCGTTCCAGCAGCAGTCGTCCAGCCAGGTCTCCTCGGAGCAGACAAAGTCGTCGCAGGTGACCACGCAGCAGGGCCCGCATTTGGGCTGCGCGCAATCCTCCGGGCCGCAGCAGGCAGCGCCGGGCATGCCGTCCCCGATCGGACAGTCAGCCGGACAGGTGCAGGGATCTTCATCCTCGCCGCGGTTCCCATCGCCGCAGTAGGGCTTGATGTCCGGCGGGATCAGCGGCGTGTCGTTCTGCTCAGCATCCTCGCCGGGCTGCGTAGCGTCTCCCCCGGTATCCGGTGTCGGCTCGACAGTGTCTAAAGGTTCGACAGTGTCGAGGTAGGGCGGCTGCGTATCGGAACCCGGCGGGTTGTCCTTGTCGCAGGCCGGGGCCCAGAGGGCGAGGAACAGGACGGCTATTGCAATTGGAAGGGACGTTTTCATGGTGCCTCCGACATGGTTTTTTTCGTGTCCTTTTCAAGAATACGGATCGTGGCGGGTCCTGTCTTCCGGTTTCTTTGCCTGCACCTCACCCGCGGTAACATGACCAGGACGCCGGAGGTGCGCGTGGAGATCCGTCTGGACCAGGACCTGACCCGGGAGACCGTGGGGCCCATGTATCGGGACCTGCGCCGCCGGATCCTCCGGTGCCGTGACGAGGAGGTGCTCCTCCATCTGGGTGAGGATATCCGCCTGGACAACGTGGGTGTCGGCTTTCTGGAGCGCCTCGCCGGGGACGCGACAGCGAAGGGGCTGCGCCTGCGCCTGGCCTCAGTGGGCGGCCAGGCAGCGAAGATCCTGGGGATCCACCGAGCGCCCCCGCCGGGCGGCATCCCGGAAATACGCGTCCCGGGTTTCTTTGAGCGGGTCGGAGGGCAGGCGGTCGCAGCGGCCGCCCACACCTTTGATTTCCTGGTGCTCACCGCGGACACCCTCTTCCTGTCCATCGGCGCGCTGTTCCGGGGCAAGGTCCCGTTGCGGACCTTTATCGACCAGTCGATCCGTCTGGGCTCGGATTCTCTACCGATCATAGCGCTGATCTCGTTCCTGGTGGGCTTCACCACGGCCTTGCAGGCCGGATACCAGCTCCTGCAATTCGGTGCCAACATCTATATCGCGGATATGGTGGGCGTGGCCATGGTTGCTGAGCTGGGGCCCCTTATGACTGCTATCGTCATGGCGGGGCGGAGCGGTTCCTCCGTGGCCGCGGAGATTTCCACCATGGTGATCTCCGAGGAGGTAGACGCACTGAGGACCATGGGGATCAACCCCGTACGCTACGTCCTGGTGCCCAAGACGTTCGCACTGGTCTTCACCATGCCCCTCCTCACGGTGATGTCCATGGTGGTGGGTATCATGGGCGGTGCCATTGTAGCGCTCTTCTACCTGGACCTGAGCATCCAGGCCTTCTGGACTGAGTTGATCCAGGCGCTGGCTCTGAAGGACCTGCTGGTGTCCATGCTCAAGGCCGTCACCTTCGCTATCCTCATCGGCCTCACAGCGGGTCACACGGGGTTCCGGGCCAGCGGCGGGGCCACGGGTGTGGGACGGGCGACGACCGCGTCCGTGGTCGCGTCGATCTTCCTGGTGATCGTCTTCGACGCGATCTACTCGGTGATCTTCTACTTCGGTTGAGCCGCGGTCGATTTCTTTGCGTTCCGGGAACTTGTCCTATCCTTACAACTGGATCAGTTACTTCGCGCGCGGGAGGCGTAGGCGTGGGAGAGATCCTTGTACAGACCGACGGGCTCACCCTGGGTTACGGGGAGAAGGTGATCCTCGAGGATGTGGACGTTCGCGTCGAGAAGGGTACGGTCACCTGCATCATCGGCACCAGCGGTTGCGGTAAGAGCACCCTGCTCAAGGCCCTCATCGGGCTCCTGCCGCCCAGGGTCGGGACGGTCAACCTCCTGGGGGAGGACCTCTACGGGCTCGATGAGGCTGCGAGGGATCAGACCCTCGGGAAGCTCGGGGTCATGTTCCAGAACGGCGCGCTCCTTGGGAGCATGTCCGTTGAGGAGAACGTGATGATCCCCCTGCGGGAGCACACCCGCATCCCCGAGGCGGTGATGCGGACCACTGCGCGCCTCCGCCTGCGCCAGGTCGGCCTGGAGCACGCGGCGGAGTTGATGCCCGAGGAGCTGTCCGGCGGTATGCGGAAGCGAGTTGCGCTGGCCCGGGCCCTGGTGCTCGACCCACCGCTTCTCTTCTGTGACGAACCTTCGGCTGGCCTGGACCCGGTGACCGGCGCCAGGCTCGACGAGCTGATCGTGACCCTCCGAGAAGTCCTGGATATTACGGTTGTGGTGGTGACCCACGAGCTGTACAGCATCCGTCGCATAGCGGATGAGATCATCATGCTCGGCGAGGGGCGTCTGCTCTTCCACGGGGCCAGCGACGCGGCCCTGGAGAGTGAACACCCCGACCTCAAGGCCTTCTTTGGGCGGGAGGGGGGAGAGCAGCATGCGGCGCGGCCGCTCCTGACCGCGCTTCGGGAGGGTGACGCATGGTAACCCGGTCCCAGAAGATTCGACTGGGCGTCTTCGTGGTGGTGGCTTCGTTCCTGCTGGCCGGGATGTTGGTGGTCCTCCTGGGGACCTCCCTCGGTGAGCAGACCGACATCTATACCACCCGTTTCGAGGAGTCTGTGAGCGGCCTTGAGATCGGCGCGCCGGTCAAGTATCACGGCGTTCGCGTTGGCACGGTGGACGCGATCGGGATCAACCCTGACGACGTCTCCGAGGTGGTGGTGACCCTGAACCTGAAACGCGGGACCCCGATCAAAGCCAACTCCAAGGTGGTCCTCAACACCATGGGGATCACCGGTCTCAAGTTCCTGGAGGTCACCGGAGGCACCGACGACTCTCTCTTCCTCACCCCGGGGGGCGAGATCCCGTCGGGGCCCTCCCTGATCTCCCGTCTCACGGGCAAGGCCGATGTGATCTCCGAGAAGATCGAGATGCTGGTGAACAACCTCGTGGAGATCACCGGGGA
>CAYOTU010000003.1:0-17890 GCA_964406905.1 uncultured Myxococcales bacterium
GGGGGCGGGGGCGCGGCGAGTTTCGATTCGTGCTCGGCTTTTTTGACGGCCCGCACGACGGTTGCGCGAGTGACGCCACCCGCAAGGATGCGCTGCTCTATGTCGGGGTCTGTTCTTTTCAGCGTCTCGACAGCCGCAGCGAATTTCCCGTCTCGCTTGACTGTCGCGGGTGAAACTCCGTGCTGAACAGCGAGGCGATCGGCAGTCGTTTCCAAGCAAGGGTCACTGTGACCTTTGCTTGTTCCGCCGATTGCTCCGGCTTCTGCCTTGCTTTTCTTCGTCCGATTGTACCGCCGTCCGCGGAGCAGACTCGTTGCCTCCGGTGAGAGGTTCCGCCGTCCAAGTTGGTGTGCATCAATCCAGTCTTCGGCGGCTTCCCTGGATGGGAGAGACAGATCATCGGCGCGGTAGGACACCCCATGCTTCTCGCAGATTTTTAGGCGATGATGTCCGTCGAGAAGGAGACGCTCTTCTTTCCACACTACCAGCGCATCCCGGCATCCTTCGGCCAATATGCTGGCCTCCAGTGACGCCAGTTCATCGGCAGTCAATGGCGGTATTTGTGCTTCAAAGTGTGAATCAACGTTGATTGATGGAGGATGGGTCATATCAATCTCCTCGCAGCAGCCGAAGCGCCCCGCCCCCTGCGAGGTGGAACCGGGGAGCCTCAGCTAGGAATCGACAGTAGCGAACTGTCGACCTGAATCTACAAACACGAGCCGAGAGTGTCAACCGATTTTTCGCAATCGCCGCCCCGTTTCCGTCTGGTATCCATGAGTATCATGTAGTTTGGGACCCCAGGTCACCACCCAGCCAGTACATGCCCCGCCCCCCGGGGAGATTGAGCAGCACCAACTTCGCTTTACTTCGCATCACCCACCTCCCGTCTCGTCATGGATAGCGATCGCCTTCCGCGGTGCGCCCATGTTGATCACCTGGACCACATTGCCAGGCTTCACCTCGATTGCAGGCATACCGAGACGCGTGATCACCTTCCCGTCCTCAAACTCAGTCACCAGCGCTATCTCCACTTCGTCTGGATAGCCAGGGTGCTCCGCCGCGAACTCCCGGAGGACCTTCTCCTCCGCATCGTTGATGGCCTTCTTTGTCGCCTGGAAGCACATGTCGACAGTCAGAGATGGGGGAAGCCTCACCAGATCGCGGAACTCCATCATGCACCTCCCCGCCGCGCCGCGTCCACCCACCCCGCCAGCCACTCGCCAAACGCGGACTGCGACTCGGCCGTCGTCTGCCCGCCGGGCAAGGTGAGCCGGTCCGTCGTGACCCCCTTCTCCACGCGGTAGTCACGCCACCGGGCCTGGACCCAGATTATGAACTCATGGTTCGGTCCACCACCGGTGCAGACCTCCCACAGCGCCCACCGAGGGTTCAGGTCCTGCGCTCTCGCTTTGGTGATAACTTCGGCGCCAGGGTCCTCCCGGCTCCCTCGATACTGCATGGCCTCCTCCTCGCTGTTTCCTCGTCAACCTCCTCCACCTCTACCGTCCCCGATTCCCCCTGTCAACTACTTTCGACGATCCGTCGCACTGGCCCAGGCGACCAGCCCCCGAACCTCACTGCCTCTTTCCCTCCTCGACTTGCTTCCCCCGCCGACCGTAGCCACGCTTCACCACAGGAACCATAACTACTAGATTTCACAGGAGGAGACCACATGACTGCACTCTACGCCTACAAGATCAAGGTCAGGCATGGACAGCTCCAGGACGACGACAAGCGGATAGTCGTCCTCCGACGCCTCAAGAAGGCTGGCTGCCTCCACCACCTCGACGACACCGAGTTGCATGTCGTCTGGTTCCCGCACTGCCAGCTCAACCACGATGATGTCGCCATTTGGATAGACCTCCTCGGGATGCTGATCGTCGACCGCCGGGACTGCTGCGAGCTGTTTGGATGAGCGATCCCACCCTCAGCCACACCCACTCTCCATATTCGTCGATCATTCTACGATCATTCGTCGAACGTTCGTCGATCAATCGTCGAGCCACCCACGCAACCCCCCGATATCACAACACTCCCACCACGCCACCACGCCCCCTCCAACCACCGCCGCACCCCCAAAGCCCTCGCGCATCACGCGAGCGTCACGCACGCGCATCACACGCGCATCCTAGAATCTAACTCTTATGCTAAAGGGTTTCTAATATATGTCTCCCATCTTATATTCTACTTCTCTTATGACTGACTTATGACTGCTATCTCTAATACTACGCTCTGTCTTAAAACTGAATTAAACCCATGACGCGGATGCGAGCGAGCACACGCACGCACGCACGAGCCCACGCACACACGCGACGCGAGAATCAAACCACCAACTCACTGCCGAACCACCACCCTCACACCCAACTACAAACACCGCAGCCGGACATAGCAAAGGGGAACCACAGGGGACCGGAACAACAACCCCACACCACTGTCAGCCAGCTAAATCCCACGGCAAACGCGACCCCCGCACGCGGCGCGCGTCCACGTGCACGCGCGCCGTCTCCCCTCACTCTAACTATGACTCCCCTCAGTATCTCTGAATCTACCAAGGACCCCTTCCTAGAATACAACCACCCCAGATCGAACACTACCACCACAGAACCCTTGACATCCAGCAACCCTGCTCTGTATTATCCTGCCATGACCCTTGGATACAACTACCGGACCTCCCCTCTCCCAGCTTCTCTACCACCAGGCCCAGCATACAATAACTCCCAGCTCGATAACCACCGAGCCACAACATGCAACGCGCCGAACCCCACTGCTCAACCACAACTCCCCTCCCTCCGGAAACAACGTACACACTCCAGTTATAACCATGAAGCCTACTGATTCAACTACCCCCGATAGAGTGCGTAGTAATAGAAGAATGCAACCACCAGGAGTGGAGAAGACTCAGCAGAGAAGAGGAGCAGTTACTAGAGAGTTGTATGAGAGGATGTTTCAAATCTACGTGCGCGACCCGTCGATCTCGCGGGTTCAAGAGACATGCGGCGTCGCCTATCAGACAGCGAAAAAAGCAGTGGAGGAGGGCTGGCCGGAGCGGGGCTTCGAAGCGATCCGAGACCGCTTTGCCCGCGTCGCTAGGGAGGCCCAGCGGCGTGAGGAGAACGATCCTCGGACGGTCATCGGTGAGAACCTCGATCTGATCCGCACCGTCAAGGGCCGGCTCCGGGATGCAGCGAGGGCCCCAGACGTGAAGAGCGGGGATCTGATCCGGATCACCGACTCGCTGGACAAGGTCCTGACCCGGGAGCACGTCCTGCTCCAGGCGGCCATTGACGCGGGGATGGAGGGCGGCGGTGGAGTCGAGGACCAGATCGCCACCCTGGACGACGCAGCCCTGGAGGGCCTGGCCATGCGTGGGGAGCTCCCCCCGGAGTTGGTCTCGTTCATGGCGCCGGGGTACGTTCCGGAGCGAGACCCCAACAGCCACCTCTTCGTCGCCCCGGACGACAGCGATGGACCGCCCGCTATTGAACCGCCCCCCATCGCCGAAGATATCCCTGATCTCCTGGCAGCCCCCTCGGATCCCCCGGCCCCTGCCCCACAGCCTGCCCGTGTGCCCACCGAGGCCCCGACCAAGACGGACGGGGCCCTGGACCTCGAAAGCCTTTCTGAGCGCATCATGAGCGACTCGACGAAGGGGAAAAAGGGGGCTGGACAGGCAACAACCACACAAGAAAACAAGCGGTTCTAATAGATGAATATCCCCCCAGGACAAAACGGAACCACCTAACTAGCTGATTTCTTTACCATTCCGAAACGAGTTGACATAGTAGCACTTATCGGACAAACGGAGTCGCCCCTCGTTTGATAGCCGCTCCATGTTTGTGGTATCCTCCAGATGTTGACATGGACAGGGGGTGAATCATGGACAGCGCCGCCACCGTCGCTGCTCGTGTCCCAAGGATGACCATCACCAGGTCCGACGCTATCCGTGCGCTTTTGCTCAAAGGGCTGGAAGCGGCCGAAATGAACCACCCATGAAATGTTTCGAGTGCGGTTCGATGCTGGATCTTGAGGAGCATCATGTTGTCCCGAAGTCTCTCGGCGGCAAGCAGACGGTGATGCTGTGCTCGGTGTGTCACGGGAAGGTCCATGGCCTCAAGAGGCCGGTCTCCTCAGCAACGCTTACCCGGCGTGCTCTGGCCGTGAAACGTGCCCGCGGTGAGAAGACCGGGGGGACGGTGCCCTATGGGTGGGACGCGGTTCCGAGCCATGCCGGGGCGATCGGGCTGGTCGAGAACGCACAGGAACAGGCGGAGATCAGCCGGATTGTCCAGGAGCGGGAAGGCGGCTGTAGCTACGCTGCGATCGCCCGCCGACTCAACGAGGACGGCGTACCCACGAAGACCGGCGCCCACTGGCACCCTGAGACCGTGAGGGGGATCATGCACGGCGATACCACCCAGGGGGAGGGGTAGTGCTGTGTGCTTCTCAACGCAAACGTCCCCAGCTTTTGACCGGGGGGGGGACCTCCGGCACCGAACCCCGATCCTGACCCGTCCCCGTCGCAGTCCCCGTCGTCTCCGTCGCAGAGCGGGGCCGCATGGGGGGCGCACCATCCACAGAACCTCCGTCGCAGTCCTCGTCGCACTCACCGTAGAAACTTGACCCGGGGGGAGGGGGTGAGCTTGGCGCCGGTGGTCTCTTGCCCCGGATCCATTTGCCTCGCCGTATCACCCCCAGTCCGCCGTACCCCTCTGCTGTGCCTGTGAAGATTTCAGCGCGGCCCCCCCCTGGATTGGCCTGCCAGCACCGCCGATTCTGAGGTCGGAATAATGATAGCAGTGGTCCAGTAGAGGGGGGGCACCGGGGGTCAAAAAACCGGGCGATATGGCCCCGGTTAGCCGTAGCCCACCCCCCTCCAACCCCCGCGAAAAAATCCCACTTTTTGAACTCGCCCCCCCCCACCCGACCCCGACCCAACCGCCCGACCCATCGCGCCCCAGCGCGCCCCCCGTGCAGTGGTGGAGTGGTGCTTGTCCGGGGGTGGTGGAAGAGGGTGACACTCCCGTAGTCCCCCCGTCGTCTTCTCTCTTGACAACGCTTCTCGCCTTGGTCTACATTGCTGGCCATGAAGGTCACGAACCACATTCTCCTCCCCGGTCACACGACACCGATGGTGCCAGGCAGTTGGCCTGGCGAGCGTTGGTCTGTTCTGTGACAACCTGATCTCGATTCACTCAGACAATTAGGCCTCGGTAGCTCATTCGGTAGAGCGGCTGTTTTGTAATCAGCGGGTGGGGGGTTCGAATCCCTTCCGGGGCTCTGGAGTTCTGACAGCATGGGCCGATAGTTCAGCGGCAGAACAGCGGTCTCCAAAACCGCAGACCCGGGTTCGATTCCCGGTCGGCTTGCTTCGGGGTGTAGCGCAGCCTGGTAGCGCGCCTGGTTTGGGACCAGGACGTCGTCGGTTCGAATCCGGCCACCCCGACTACCACCTCCGCAGTCTCCCATCTCATGACCCTCTTGCGCAGCGATCCACGCTGGTGGTAGAGTGTGCGTCGTGGAGAGGTGAGCGAGGCGGAGTGGTTGAGTCCAGGAGGGGAAGATGCTGCAGGATTTCTTGGTGAACGTTCCGACGACGGCTCCGGTGTCTGGTGATCCCCGGTCGGTGAAGCATCTGCGTGAGAAGCAGGTGGTGTTTCGGATCACCGGCACTGCCTGGGATGTTGACCTGCAGGTGTCGTACGACGGTGGAGATTCGTTCGTGGACTTGGCTTCGAACGTGACAGCGAGCACCGAGGTGTCGCTGGTGGACGGGAACGGGTGGCCGTTGCTGGCGACGCACGTTCGAGTGGTGACGAATGCCGGCGGCGTGCCGGGTGATCCGGTGGCGGAGCCGTGCGTGGCGATGTTGTGGGGGTACCGGGATCTGGGGTAGACGTGGGCTGTTGTGCCCCGGTGCTGGCTGCGGCCTGGCGCGGGGCCGAGCCCCCTGTCCCTGCCCCCTCCTGAGTCGTTGAGAGGTTGGCGATGATCAATGAGACAAGAACCCTGGATGAGACGATCGGATTTCTGAACGAGCTGCTGGCGTTGGACGTTGACGCGGTGAGTGCGCTGATGTGCAACGCCCGGGTGCCGTGTGGGGATGCGCTGGCTAATCATCCGACGGTGCAGGTTGGGCTGCAGCCTGGGACGACGAAGGATGACGGGCTGTGCGATGTCGGTCTGCTCGGCGTGCTGAACGGTTTGTTCGGGACCTTGGAAGGCGGTCGGTTCGACGGGTGGGGTCCGCTGTGTGCTGACGTGGATCCTGTTTGTCCGCACTGTGGCATGGGGAGGGATGAACTCGCTGCCGGTGGCTGGAAGCCCGGGGATGAGCATTGCCCCATGTGCTGCAAGGCCCTGGCGGAACCGGTTGTCCTGGGCTGGCGTGTGCTTCGGTTCCGGAGGACGGGCTGATGGGAGCTGAGTGTGCCATGGCCATCGTGGCCAGCGCTGCAGTTTTTGTGTTGGTGTGGTGCGGGCTGGCTGTGAGCGGCCGGTGCTCGGACGACGAGCGGAGCGAGGGCTGAGATGAGCGGAGCCGGCGTGAAGAAGAGGCCTGGTGGACATGGTCGTGCCGTGAAGACGGAGGTCGACGCCCGGACTACCGACGCCCCGGATCTGACTGGCGACGAGTGGCTTGACGGCGGGACTGCGCTGCAGGTGATGAAGGCGACGAGCGCCGGTGTTTCCCTGGAGGATTCACAGATGTGGGGGGCTGGGGCCCTGGGCGAGGACGGCTGGAGCACGAAGGGATTCGTTCGTCCTCCGATGCCGATGGACGGGCTGTGGATCACGTACATCAACTCGAATGTGCTGCGGCAGTGTGCGCGGGCTTACTTCGCTACGGTGGATGCGTTCGGCGCGGTGGTGGAGCCGATCTTGAATCCGGAGGCCGAGGACTTCGAAGCGAAGCTGGCTGCGCTGGTGTTCGAGGAGCGGGTGTACCTGTTCGAGCAGGGGAAGTCGAAGAAAGATCCCGTGTGGCCCGAGGGTGCCGACCTCGAGAAGCAGAAGAGCGAGTACATGGCCCGGCTGCGGCAGGAGATGGCTGGCTGCCGGGTTTGGGCGAAGACCGTGGTGGACGAGGGCCGTAGCCTGGTGTACCTGCGGAGCCGGATTCGTGACGAGTGGGTGGGGTTGGGGAACGCTGCGATCGAAGTGATGCGTGATCTGAACGACAAGCCCTCCCGGTTTGCCTGGGTGTCGATGTTGCGTTTGGCGCCGACGAAGCAGGACGAGGAGCCGATCGAGGTGGCGGAGAAGCTTCGGGTGGGATTGAGCATCCTGACCCGGAAGGTTTGGCGTCGGTTCCGGAAGTGGGCGCAGGTGCTGGAGAGCGGGAAGGAGGTCTGGTTCAAGGAGTACGGTGACCCTCGGATCATGAGTCGGCGGACGGGGGAGTACTTCAAGGACGAGCAGGCATGGGAGAAGCATCTTGCCGACAACCAGTCGGCGGACGCGGATGTGGCAGCCGACCAGGAGGCGACGGAGATCTACCACTTCCTCGTCCCGGACAGCCGGAGCGTGTGGGGCGTGCCGATGTGGTACGGGGCGATCCGGTCAGTAGCGGGAAGCATCGCCGCCGAAGAGGTCAACCTGGTGTTCTTCGATGGGTCAGCGATCCCACCGTATGCGGTCCTGGTGAACGGCGGTAAGCTGAAGAGCGGGGCTGACACCGTCATTGCCGAGCACTTCAAGAAGCTGCGTGGGCGAAAGAATCGTCACAAGGTGCTGATCCTCGAGGCCCTCCCTCCGAAGTCGAAGGGCGCGGTCAACGCGGGGAGTACCGGGAAGGTGGAGATCGTGTTCGAGCGGCTCTACCAGCAGAGCGAGGCGACGTTCCTCGAGTACGACGAGACGAACCGGGACAAGGCAGCGGAGACCCTGCGAGTGCCGAGGATCCTTCGTGGCGCCGCCGGGGACTACAATAGGGCGACAGCTTCAGCCGCCCTGACGATGTTCGAGAACATGGTGGCGGGTCCGACGAGGGCGGAGTGGGACGACGAGTTCGACGGGTTCCTCCGTGATAGGGAGTACCGGCTGGTGCGGATGCGGAGCCGGAGCCCCATCACCAGGGATCCAGAGACCCAGGCGAAGATCGTGGAGATCCTGTCGAAGGCGGGTGGGCTTGTCCCCGGGGAGGTCCGGGACCAGGCAGCGGACATCCTGAACGCGGAACTGCCCGAGATCGACGAGCCCTGGACGAAGCAACCGATGCTGATGACCCTGGCGGGGATCCAGCCCGGCGGCGCAGGTGCCGGCGAGGGCGGCGAAGGCATTGCAGGTCCTGGTGTCACCGAGGGGACCGACCCGAGCCGGATCAACGAGGCCGTGAATCGGCTGGTGGCCTTTCAGCAGGCGATCGCCGATGCGCAGAAGGGCGGTGTCCAACTCCGCGGCGGCGGCGGGGACGGAGACGACCAGGTCCTCCGGATGGAGATCCCGTGGGCAGAGATGCAGCGCATCGTGCAGCCCGATCCGGAAGCCCCCCCCGACACTGAGCTGTGATGCCACAGCGATCCCCCACCATCCCCGGCCACTTCGAGCCCCTGACCAAGCGACAGAAGCTAGTCAAGCTGGCGATGCTCCGCTTCCTGGCGCAGCGGGAGTTGTTCCGCCGGCGGCTGCGAACTGACCCCAACGCATTCATCGAGTACGCCTTCGAGACCGAGAAGGGCGAGCCGATGAAGCAGGCGTGGTTCCACCTGGAGTGGCAGGACCTCCTGACCCACAACGAGGACTGCATAATCATTGGCCCTCGTGGACATGGGAAAACGAGCCAGATAATTGGACGGATTATCTGGGAGTTGGGGAAGGACCCGAACTTGCGGGTGAAGATCGTCTGCCAGTCGGACAACAAGGCGAAGGAGCGCCTCGTTGAGATCCAGCAGCACATCGAGGGTAATGTGAGGGTGAAGTTCGTCTTCCCCGGGCTGATGGCTGCGGTGAAGGGGGAGTGGTCGAAGCACAAGCTCTTCATCCGGCGGACGATCGTCGCTCGAGATGCGTCGGTGCACGCGCTAGGGGTCCTGAGCACCGCGACCGGCGGGCGGTCGGACCTCAACGTCTACGACGACGTGGTGGACCGGCGGAACGCGATCCTGCAGCCGAAGCAGCGCGAAAATGTGAAGATGGCCTACAAGGGCGACTTCTCGAACCTCCTGCTCCCTGGTGGCCGGACCTGGTACATCGCCACGAAGTGGCACAAGGACGACCTGACCCACGAGCTCCTCCGCAACAAGCGCGGGATCTACGCCATCCGGGAGTACGCGATCAACGAGGCCCTCGATCCAATCTGGCCCGAGGTCTGGTCGCACCTTGCACTGGTGAGGCAGCGGAAGAAGATCGGGAAGGTGGAGTTCGATCGAGGATTCCGGAACATTGCTCTGAGCGGGGACGTGATCGTTATCCAGCCGGAGTGGATCAAGTACCGGCCGTATCGGCACTTCCCCGACGACCTGCACATGATCACCGCGTACGATCTGGCCATCGAGGACAAGACGAGGAGCGACTACTTCGCGTGGTGCATCCTGGGGTGGAGCCCGAGCGAGAAGAAGATCTTCGTGGTCGGGGCTGGGCATGCCAGGCTGACGTTCTACCAGCAGTTCAAACGGGTGATCGGGGACTGGTCGAAGTGGCGGGCCCGGCGGGTGGTCATCGAGACGATCGGGTACCAGAAGGCGCTGGCCCAGGAGTTGGAGCGGGTCACGATGATCCCGGTGTTCGGATTCAAGCCGCAGAAGGACAAGGGGACGAGGCTTCTGGAGGTCTCGCCATACGTCGAGACGGGGAACGTGATCTTCGCCGACCACCTGGACCCGCTGGCGGACAAGGTCACACAGGAGCGCGGAGACCTCGTTTCGGAGCTGACGGAGTTCCCGCTCTACGTGACCGACGACTGCATGGACGCATTCGTGGAGGGCGCCCTCTGCGTGGTCGGCGTCTACGGGGGATCGATCCTCGAGGACGTGCTCCGGGAGTACGACGAGGAGGACGACTTCTGGCATGAATGGGACGACGATGATGGCGCCGAGGTGTCGGTGGCCATCGCGGGGGGGGACGACTGGTGAAATGCTGTAATGAAACCATCGAGATCCGGCCGAGCGCTCGAGCGGTCCTCGTCGAGAAGGCGGATGGGCACTGGGTGTGGGGACCAGGGGGCGTGCGCAAGGTCGCTACCGCGGCAGAGGGCATGCTTCTGCTCGGGGGCGAACGTGTCGCTGTCCAGGGAGAGCGCTTCGTCCTCGTCGAGAATACCCTCGATGGGCCGGTCCTGCACCTTGGCGCGGGGATGCGCAAGGCGGAGCGGATCGTCCGACTCGGATTGAACCCTGTGGACCGAGTCCGTGTCCTTGCCTGCAGCCCGCTGGGGGGCGTGGGTGTGGTGGCGAGCCGGATGGTGCCATGCACCGAGGCAGACCTCCTCGACGCCGGCATGGCCGCACTCGACGAGGTCCTCGAGGCGTTCGGTGCCGGGGCCCCGGTGGAAAAGACCCCGAAGAAGCCGCTGGACCCGAATGACGCGAAGGACTTTGCGCGGATCGTGCGAGAGCTCACCGCTGAGATCAACGATCCGCTGGAGCGGGAGGAGCGGGCGGTGATGATCCGCGCGCTGGACGGCATGGCGGAGGTGGATTGGCAGGATCTATCTTCCGATGAGCGGGTGGAGCTGCTGGGCACGACGGCCGCCGGCGTGGGGGCAGTGGGCGCTACGGCGGTGACGTCCGCGGGGGTGAAGCGCTCGGTGTTCACGACTGGCGAGTCGGTGGTGCTCGGGACGCGGAAGAGCGTGGGCACGGCACTTGGCATGGATCTGCGGACCTCGATGAATCTGATTGACAGGCGGATCGTGGGGTCGGTCCAGGATCTGGCGGGGCACTACCTGACCGATCGGAAGAGACAACTGCGGGACCGGATGACCAGGGAGGGGCAGCGTGTTGTGACCGCTGCGCTTGCTGACGGGTTGGGATCGAAAGAGGTTGCGCGGCGTCTTGAGTCGGTTTGGTTGTCGGACAAGACCTTCGGACGTGGACGGGCCTACGCTGAGTTGTGTGCCCAGGCATGGATGCAGGACTCGCGGAGCTACGGGCAGATCTCGTCGTACAGCGAGGCGGGGATCCAGCGGTACCAGATCGAGGCGGTGCTCGATGAGCAGACGACTGTCATCTGCCAGGAGCTGCACGGGAAGGAGTTCGACGTTGGGACGTCAATGCGTCAGTTCGAGGATCGGTCGGGGTGGGACGATCCCCAGGAGATCAAGCGGGCTGCCCCGTGGGTTCGGCAGAGTGGCGGGGAGATGTTTATCAAGCCACCTGGTGGGGAACGTGTGAGTCTGGGAAGTCGTGGCGAGGATGGAGTCTTCAAGTTTTCGGTCTCTGATCAGGCCATGCAAAACAGCGGGGTTGGCTACCCACCGTTCCATGGCTACTGCCGCACGACTACCGTCCCGGTGATCTGATCGTTGTGATACGAAAACTACAATCTGAAATTCCCTCTTGACATCTGTGTGTTTCGTTCCTGAGAATAGGAGCGAGGTGCTCATGCGGCAAATCGTCCCATCTCTGGTTCGTATCGGCAACGATGACGTGGCCGAATCTCCGAAGGCGCAGCGCTATCTCGATCGGTATGTTTCGGAAGCGATCTTGACCAGCTTCAACGAGCGCCCAATGGCCGGGACGATGACCAGGGCGGAGGTCGTCAGCCGCTTCAATCAGGTCGAAGAGATGGTGAAGATCGCCCGCTTCGACTGCAAGATGAGCCCTTATCGGATTGCTGACCATCTCCTGCACTGGCTGCTATTGTGGCTGGACGAGAACACCTGGGAGCCGGATCTGCGCCGGAAGGCGTATGGACCACATGTTTTGAGACCGCGCCACGACGAGCTTGTCGGGCCGGATGGAAGACCATTGCACTAGGCTTGAAGCCATCACGGGAGGAAGGCATGAGCGACGAACTCAAGAGCAACGCGGATCTGCTGAAGCGGCTGCTGGCCATGGGCGAGGGCACCCAGACTGGCGACGAGACCAAGATGACCGTCGGCAAGGCCATCGCCGACATCACCGACGCGGTGGCGAAGACCGGCGGCGACAAGGGCAAGCTCGCCGCGGTAGCCAAGGAGAAGGCCCCGATGATCGAGGCCGTGCTCAAGGCCATCGACGCGGGCAAGGGCACCGACGAGGAGATTGCCTTCAAGGTGGCCAAGGCCGAGGGCGCCGCCGGCGGGGACGAGAACCTGACCAAGGCAGAGGAAATCCTCAAGGGCCTGCAGGGGACGGTCGCCAAGGAGGATGTCGTGTGCCCCAAGTGCGGCTGGAAGGGATCCAGCGACGACCTCAAGGACGGCGCCTGCCCCGAGTGCGGCGCGAAGGTCGCCACCGGCGGTGAGGACGAGGAGAAGAAGAAGGGGTTCGCCAAGGCGAAAACCGACTTCCAGGCCGACCTCGACGTGGCCAAGGCCAAGGCCAAGGAAGACCTCTCCGACGACGACAAGAAGAAGCTCAAGGATCGGCTCGCGCAGCTCCGGGGCACCCCCAAGGGCAAGGACGACGACGACCTGAAGAAGGCTGCCGACGACCTCGAGGAGATCTCGAAGGGCTTCGGCGGAGAGTCCGACGGAGACTGGGGCTACGACCTGAACGACGATGGCAGCGACAAGTAGTCCGCGTCCCGTCACAGGTCTCCTGATCGCCTGATCCCTTCACCCGGAGGCGCCACTCGATGGACCCCCAGCACGACTACACCGGCAGCGGCGGCCTCGTCGAATTCCTGTTCAAGGATCTCATCGAGGACGAGCGAGAGTTGGTTCGGATCTTCGGGCCGGATCACGTCCGGAAGATGTCCGTGATGTGGAGGTCCCCAGCGGGCAAGAGCGCGATCGCCAAACCCCTGCTGCAGATGTTCCCCGAGCACAAGGTGTACGTCGAGCCGTTCGCTGGGTCCGGAGCGATGTTCTTCGCCAAGGAGCCTGCGGAGAAAGAGGTCATCAACGACATGGACACGGAGATATCCTTCGCGTTCAAGTTCGTCCAGGGCGTCACCGAAGCCAAGGTGAAGCAGCTTGAGGGGATGAAGTGGTGGATCGCTGATTCGAAGACTGCCCTCGATGATCTCCGCAACAGCAAGCCTAGCGGGGACGTAGCGCGGTTCCACAAGTTCCTCATGCTCAAGCTCGTCTCCTTCTTCGGGATGGGGAGGAGCCTGAATCACAATTCGAACCAGGTGGGGTCTCCCCCCAGCCGTCCACCGATGGCGATCGGTCGTCTGCTGAAGGCGAAGGAGCGCCTGGCCGGGGTGGTGATCCGTTGCGAGGACTACCGGAAGGTCTGCGCTGAGTTCAACGGCCCGGACACCTTCCAGTTCCACGATCCGCCCTACCACGGGTTCCGACAGAACGTCGGCGAAAAGGAATGGGAAGAGAGTCCGTACGCCGAGTTCATGAAGGGCCTCAAGGCGAAGTTCCTGATCACCTACGGGGACCGCGGGGACATGTCCATCTGGAAGGGGCTCCAGGTGAAGAAGCACTCGGTCCCGAAGCCATGGGATGGTGGCACCGGGAACAATGTCGGCGTGATGTTCACCATCACCAACTTCGACGTGAAGACCGTCTCCATGATGCGCAAGGACCAGCGGGTGGAGATCACCGCCGCGCAGGCCGCGGTGCTGGCCTCCGGTGTCCCGATGCTGACGGACGTGCTCCCTGTGCTCAAGGATCTTGCTACCGGGCTTGGCCGCCTGGTGCCGAGTGAGATCACGGACGACGCGGTGTCCCTCGAACGCATCCTCCAGGCATCGATCGCCGGTCACCAGGTGCTGAAGGGCAATGTCCCGGACGAGGACCTGGTGCGACTCAAGAACGGCATCCGTGGCCTGGCCGAGATGGTCGGGTTCGACGCACCGATGCTGAAGGGTCTCGCCGAGAGCATCGGGAAGGCTGTGGACCTGGTCCCTGCCCCGGCGATGACCCCGGACGAGAAGCGGGAGTCCCAGGCGCTTCGTTCGAAGAAGTGGGGGATCTCCGCGCTCGACGGGCATGGGGAGCGGCTGACGTTCCCCGCCAGCTGGTCGAAGGATCTTGAGGACTACGGGGATCCCTGCAATCTCATGTATCCCTGCGACACCGTCGAGCGGGCTCGGAATGCCCGGGTCAGGTTCAAGCAGTTCGCAGCGGGATACCCGCAGGATGCGGATCGGAAGATTGTCCACGGTCGCATCGTGGAGCGCGAGTTGAAGCTCGGGATCAAGCCGCGCTTCGACGAGAAGGACGCGCTGGACATGCTGCTCCCGGAGAACCTCCGGACGCAGATGGAGAAGGCGCTGGGGCAGGGCGGGGGGCCAGAGGGAGATGGTGGTGCAGAGCAGTGCGTGTGTCCCGCCTGCGGAAAACAGGTGGCCCACGATCGCAGTACGCCATGCAACGAGATGAAGTGCCCCGAGTGCGGTGCGGCAATGACCGGGCAGGGGGCCCCTGGGGACGCGACCCAGAAGCAGCACCACTGCACCCTCCTGAAGAAGGCAGACCCCGCCAAAGAGGAGCGGTACATCCTGGGCTTCGTCTTGCGGGCGAACATCGAGGACAAGCAGGGCGACATTTACGACGAAGCCGCGGTCCGCGAGGCGATGTTCTCCTGGATGGAGAAGGGCCACAAGGAGGGCTTCCTCCACCGCGAGGCAGCGGGAAACCGCGTGGTCCTGGTCGAGAACTTCCAGGCCCTGGCCGACTTCGAGATCCCGGGGCCCGAGGCAGCGGACGGGAAGGCTGTGAAGATCAAGAAGGGCGACTGGCTGCAGGGCTGGAAGATCCTCGACGACAAGATGTGGGCAGACGTGAAGGCCGGGAAGCTGACGGGGTTCTCGATCGGTGGTCGCGCGAAGCGGACGCCGGAGGAGTAGAGATATGCTGCGACAAGTGATGAAGCGGACCCGGCTTTCGGACATGGACATCGAAGAGGTCTCCATCGTCGGGCGCGCCGCGAACGGCGAGAAGTTCGTGGTGATCAAGGCCGATCTCCCTGGCGAGGGCGAGGAGGACCAACTCAAGAAGAGCGGGATCTACTCGAACGCCGTGGCCAAGGACGACAAGACTCTCAAGAGCGCGTGGGAGGCCCTGCCGCTCATGCCGCTCTGGGAACTGTCGGATCTGGTGGTGCCGGATCTCTCGACGATGAAGAGCCACCCTGTCGTGGTCGAGAACCTCCAGATGATGCTGAAGCACATCGGGGAGTTTTTCGTGAAGCTCGACGACGCGTTGGGCAAGGTCCAGAAGGACCGCAACATGTTCCCGGACGACGTGGTCTTCCCCGCTGATCTGGCGGAGTCCATCGCCACCATCGGGAAGGCGTTCGGTCTGGTCCTGGACATCCACAAGGGGGATCACCCCGGCCTGGTGCACGGCAAGGCGGCCACGACCCCAGCCGATGACCAGAAGAAGGAAACGAGTGAACTCCGTGCGCTCCTGCAGGGCCTTCTTGGCAAGGCTGCTGTGGGCGGCGCCGATCACCGCGAAAACCTCGAGAAGGCCAAGGGCCTGATCGCAGGTTATCAGGATGTCTGCAAGGCGCTGGAGGGGCGCAACGGTCGACTGGCGGACCAGATCGCAGACTCAAATCGCCAGGTGCGCGCGCTGAAGGCTCGGACCTTCAGCAGAGGGGCCCTGGACCCCGATGAAGAATTCTCCAGGGATGGCGTTCGGAAGAACGCTGGCGGTGGTGGCGGCGACGAGGACAACACGGATTGGGGTCTCGATCTGGCTGACGAGGTGGCCGAGGATATGGCTGCCGGAACCTAGACGTAGACTCCGGTGTGACGGGCTGAGTAGTAGGGGGATCTTCGGAGCGCGAGAATGAAAACCGAACCCACGAGGAGTTGAAAATGGATGACGCGCGCACCTGGATCCAGAAGGCAGACATGGCCCTTGGGGACCTCACCACGGATGGTGGTGTTTTGGTTCCCGAGCAGGCCAAGTTATTTCTCAAAAAGCTGATCGCCAGCTCCACCATCCTCCCGAAGTCCCGGGTCCTCACAATGAAGAACCCGGAGCGCCGGGTCGAGAAGGTAGGATTCACCTCCGCCCGAGTGCTGGCTGCGGGCACCTCCGGCTCCGCCGTTGGATCGGGCAGCCGGGTGGCTCCGGACCTGAGCCGCGATACCCTGACCTCGAAGCTCCTCAAGGGCGAGTGCGACATCCCGAAGGAGGTGTTCGAGGACAACATCGAGGGCAAGAAGTTCCTGAGCACCGTGACCTCCCTCATGGTCGAGCGGGCTGGCCTGGACCTTGACGAGTTGTTCCTCAACGGATACATCTCCGGTGGGGATTCCTTCCTCGGGATCCTGGACGGCTGGATCACGAAGGCGACCTCCAACGTCTACGCCGCAGGCGGGGACCTGGTGAGCAAGGACGTCTTCAAGGCGATGTGGGCAACCGTGCCCAAGGCCCACCGGAAGAACAAGAAGCAGATGGTCAACTACGTCGGCTCCGACGCGGAGTCCGAGTACGCGGACCAGATCGGCGAGCGCGGAACCCCCGCGGGCGATCGTGCTGCCATCGAGGGCATGGCCCCGAAGTGGCAGGGGATGCCGATCGTGGGCGTGCCCGTGATGCCCGAGGACGGTGGAGGCGGGTACGACGAGACCACCGCGCTCATGGGGAACCCCAAGAACTTCATCGTCGGCTTCCAGCGGAAGGTCGAGGTGGAGCACGAGGTCAGCAAGCGGGACGGGGTGGTCTACATCCTGATCTCGGTGCGGACCGACTGCACCTTCGGTGAGGAAGAGGGCATCGCCAAGGGAACCGGGATCACCTACGCGTAGCCTGCGGGCTGTTCGAGATGATTCCCATAACGGAAGGAGAGACACATGGCTGATCTGAATAACCTTCCCGAGCGAGGCGTCCCCGGTACTCACCTGTCGGTGCGACATTCGCCCGACGCGGTGGCTGCCCTGCGCGCGTCCATCGCCCGGCAGAATCTCACCATCGACGTCGATGCGACGACCGGCGACGTCGTCCTGTACCTCAGCGCGGCGAAGACCACCTACATCACCTTCTCGGCAGCGACCGGCGCGACGAAGCTGGTGGTGGCGGGTGTGGACCGCGGGTCCATCGAGTCGGGGCTGATGGACGACAAGGACCCCCAGGAGTCCGTCCTGTCTCGGTACGATCCCACCCCGAATCTGCCGGTGACCCCCACCGAAGGGGACCGGTACCTGGCCACCGCTACCGCGAACACCTGGACCAAGGACTACATCTACACCCTGAACAGCGCGAGCGCCTGGGACGAGTACGTTCCTGACGAGGGAGCGCTTGTCGAGGTCGAGGACGAGAACGTCTGGTACACCTTCACCGGTGCCGCGTGGATCCGCTTCGAGGAGCAGATCGCCCATGCGCTCCTGGCGGGTCTCCAGGGCGGGACCACGAGTGAGTACTTCCACCTGACCGAGACGCAGCACGCGGCGTTCTACCTGGGGCAGACCGGGGTCCTGGGTCGCTTCGATCCGACCGCCGCGCTCCCCGTTGCTCCGTCGGACTGGGATGCATATCTGGCGACTGCCACAGCGAACGGCTGGACCGATGGGAACTGTTACGTCTGGAACGGCGCTGCCTGGATTGTGGTCGTCGTGGCTGAGGGTCAGAAGCTGTGGGTAGCGGACGAGGACTTGATCTACGCCTACGACGGCGCGACCTGGGGGATCCTCCAGGCGAAGGACGCCGGGGGGCACGACCACGGTGGCGCGTCGGGTGCTGGCGCCTCGCACACCCACGCGATCACCGACCCCAACCACGACCACGGTGGCGCGTCGGGTGCTGGCGCCTCGCACACCCACGCGATCACCGACCCCAACCACGACCACGGTGGCGCGTCGGGTGCTGGCGCCTCGCACACCCACGCGATCACCG
>CAYOTU010000003.1:17990-29054 GCA_964406905.1 uncultured Myxococcales bacterium
CGATCGCCGCTGATGCGACGGGAGTGACTGCGGATGCCGAGGCCACGCACACCCATTCCATCACCGCAGCGGGTGACCACGCGCATGACGTGGGCGTCTAGACTGAAACCAAGGGGCCTCCGGTGATGAGCCGAGGGCCCCTTCACAGGTAGAGGAGGACGAAATGTCCGAGCAACTCATGGCTAAGCTGGTACCTTTCAGCAGGTCGACTGGCCACAAGGTCAAGCGGTACAACTTCCGTGGGACCATGTTCCTCAATGACAACAAGTGGCGTTTGGTCAGCGATGACTTGGCCGCTTCGCTTCGCCAACTCCGCTCGAATCCGAATGATCCGACCAGCCCCCTGGCGTTCCTGGTGATGAATGAGTCCGATGCCCGTCAGTGGGAGCAGGATCAGCGCCGGAAGGTCGACGACGATCTCGAGATCGTCGGTGGTGGGGGTCTGGAGACCCGGCACCCCGACGAGGTGCGCGGTGGCGATCCCGTCGTCCAGCGAGCGCTGGATGAACTTCGGAAGAAGTCAGCGAAGCAGGCTGCCGACCTCAAGGCGGAGCGCGCCGAGAAGGCTCGTCTACAGGAGCGCCTGGACGCCGCGGTGACAGAGGCAAGGCCCGAGCTGGTTCCCGAGCCGGAGAAGCTGAAGGTGGTGGACCTGGCAGCGTCGAAGCCCGCGTCGAAGCCCGCGCCGAAGAAGAAGGCACCACCGAAACAGAGGGGCACAGCGAAGAAGCGCGGTGGGAAGAAGTGAGCGACGGGGTCGCCAAGACCCCGGATCTGGCCGTTGCTGCATGGCTGCACATGTGTGGCCTGAAGGTACTGAGCGCACACAAGATCGGTCGCTATCAGTACCGCTTCAGCTTCGATGATCCGGAAGGTAGAGCAGCGCAACTCCGCGTGGAGTTTGCCAATTCAGAGTCGGCCCGATTCGACGCCAGCCAGCGGTCTCTCAAGAAGCTGGTGACGCCAGTGGACCGACGAGGAGATCAACATGGCAGGGACTGACAAATTCATTGAAAGCATGCGGGCAGATATCGGACGGTACCAGCGGATGTCCGTGCAGCACAGCGGAGCCTCAGAGGTTCTGGCGAAGTTCGTTCGGATCCTGCCTGCGAAGCACAAGGCTCGAATCGAGGCAGACAAAAATCTCGAAGGACTCCAGAAAGCCTGGGATGCAACTCTCGAGAAGTCCGAAGGCAATGTGCTTGGTGCCGTCCGAGCCATGATGAACGACATGGTTTTCAGTGTGGCACAGGAGGTGGCTGCAGAGGCCAACGCTCAGGCCCATTTGGCCGCCGAGAACATTGGCAAGGCCAAGGAGGCTGCGAGGGTCGTGAAGCAATTCGAGGCGATGCAGACTGCCGACGAAGCCGACCCCAATGCTAGCGAAGATTCGGAGGGTGACGATGTTGGCAGTGGAGAAAGGAAGTAGTCTCGGGATCGGGGCAAACGAGAGCATCCTCGACTTCTGGATCGTCCATCCCGAGACGGGTCGCCTGATCGACGCCGACTCGATTCAATTCCAACTCTGGGATCTCACTGGCGACGCCCCCGCACACATCACCACAGACTGGACCGACGCCACGAAGATTTCCACAGGGAGATACTGCGTGACGGCGGACATTGCTGGCGACGCAGAAGTTGGCCGATGGGAGGTTCGCTGGAAGTGGGTCGTGGACAGCGGCGGGACCATCTACCAGACCAGGCGGGATTTCGAGGTCACGACGGTGCTTTGGGCGGATCCCACTCCATGGCTCTGCCTTCCCTACGAGTTGCGCGACGAGGGCTTCGACACCACAGAACTGCCGGAGAAGCGGCTGCAGGCGATCCTCACGAGGGTCGGCGGCTTCATCAGATCGGTGACGGGGCGGCAGCGTTTCGGTTCGGTGGGCCTCGAGGTGGAGGCCCGCGGAAGCGGCGCAGATTTCCTGATCCTTCCCGATCCGATCATTGGCCTGGGCGCTATCACTGAGGGCCTGATCGCCGAGGGCGTCAGGGACGGCAAGGACTACGACCTGGCCGATATCGAGGTGATGAACCGGCACCTGCGTGTCCAGTCCGCTGCGGATCGGGATGACCGGGATCTGCCCGGGCTGCTCCTGCCTGGCGGGACATGGCCGGCAGCGTACCTCTACTGGGTGACTGGTGTCTTTGGGTACACCGATCCCGATCTGGGCGTGCCTGGCCCTGGGCATCTTCCCATGCCACTGCGCCAGGCGGCGGTTCGGCTGGCCATCCGCGAAACCCCGCAGCAACTCGTGTTCGATGAGGTCGAGGATCGGAAGAACCGGCACCGGACACAGAGCGACCGGATGGGTAGCCATGGATCAGCATTCTATAGGGGCCGAGCGGGGGCCATCACTGGCGATCCAGAGATCGACGATATCCTGCTTCAGTACGTGCGGCCCATCAGCGGGACCGTGGTGTAGTTGTGGCCTCCGGACGTCCACTGCATTTCTTCTGGGTCGAGCTGCGCCAGCTCGTCACCGAGGATCCGTTGGTGGACATCTACGACGAGGACCTCAATGAACCCCTCTTTGTGGACGATGACGACGACAAGGTGGGTACCCTCAAGCGCCCCGAGAAAGACGCCCTCCGGGTGAAGGCCACCATCGAGGTCCAGGACTTCGAGTCCCTGCGGCAGGTGGCCACCGGGAACGCTCCAGACTCGAATACGAAGCTCTACATCCACCGTCGGGACCTGATCCGCGCTGGCCTCCTGGATGCAGCGACCGGCGTGGTGACGCTCATGGTCAACGACCGGGTGAGCAGAATCCTCGACCGCTTTCGGCGCCCGGCTGTGTCTTTCGGCAATCTGGAAATCTTCGTCACGGAGGTGCGACCCGCGGTGCTTGAGCACGGGCTAAACTTCTGGCAGGTGGACCTCGATTCCAGAAAGCAGGGAGAGCAACTCTGATGGCGAGTGAGATCAAGCTCACCGGGGACTGGGATCGGGCTGTCCGAACCATGGCTACATTTCCTGAGCGACTCGCCAAGGCTCAGACCCAGGCGACCCTCATTGAGGCTCATGCACTCCGAAAGGAGATCGTCCAGGGCCTCACAAATCAGGCGCCTGGTGGGTCCTCGATCCTGGCACTGAGTCCTCTCACGTTGGCGCTGCGGAAGCTCGCACGGTTTCGTGGGACGAAAGCCCTGGTGCGGCGCGGGGACCTCCGCAACAATATCAGCGTGGTGCACTCAATTATCGGCGGGATGCCTGCCTTCTTCGTGGGCATCAAGCGGTCAGCGGTCAACGAGGAAGGCAGGGCTCTGACCAACATCGGCGAGCTGCAGGAGTATGGTGTCGAGACGATCGTCGTTCCGGTGACCCAGCAGGTTCGCAACCTCTTCCTGGCCATGTACATCCAGGGCTTGATTGCTGCCCCCCTCAAGGCCAGCACGACCACCATCGTCTACCACATTCCGGCGCGGCCGTTCTTGCGTCCTGCATTCGAAAAGTGGAAGAAAGGGCTTTCGCGTCGGTATGCTCTGAGGGTGGCCGGGTTGATGGACGGCGTGGCGGGGAGGCCGTAGATGGGAGTGCCGACGATTACCTCGATCACGCCGGCTGTCGGACTGAGCCACGGGAACTACCTCGTCACGATCAAGGGTGCGAACATCGCGCTCCCGCACGAGCCCCCCGCCACTGGCCCCGCAGGGGACCTGAAGGAGCATGTACGTGTGCTCTTCGATGGAGTCGAATGTAACTGGAAATTCACCGGGGTCATCGATGACGAGGATGGCGACCCCGGAGACCGGATCCTCTGGTGTCGAATCCCAGGCGGGATCCCGGCCAGCTACGTGATCGACCGGCGGACCAAGGCGACGAAGGGCGCGGTGGACGTCACGATCCTGAATATTGATGAGGACGGTGATCCGATCTCCGGCGAGACAGTGACGCTCGAGGAGGCCTTCTCCTTCGAGTACCCAGACCTGAAGCAGGACTGTATGGTCCTCCGGGTGGTGCGTGCCCTCGTCCAGAAGATGCGACAGCAGGTGATGCGGAACGTTGTCACCTCGGTCCACACCGACTACGACAACGAAGTCGATGGGTCTGCGCTGACCCAACTCTCGGAGCTTCCCGCCATCAGCTTGAGCATCCAGGGGATCCCGTTCGATCGGATGGGGATGACCCAGGAGCGAGATGTTGAGGACCGGGACGATGAGTACGGCAGCGTCGAGGTCGAAACCCCGGAGACGGTGGACCTCCGGTTCCAGGTAGTTGGGGTCGTGAGCAACGACAAGCATCTCCTCAACCTTCCGGCTGCCGTGACCAGATTCTTCAGGGTGAATCGGACGATTACTGTTCTGGCGGATCCGGATGATGCGACCCGCGGGGACAAGGTGTATCCGATCCTCCCTGACACTGAGATGACGTTCGGGCGCGCCAGGGGCAACAGCAATATCCAGTTTTTCAGGCAGACATGGGTGGTGAGTGAGATCGACATCGAGAGCTTCCTGCCACAGGTAATCAGCGGCGTCCTTGACGGTGGTGACGACGGAGTGGTGGCAGATCTCGATGCGCAGAAGTTGGTGGTGGACTAGATTTTGCAAATTGGTCTTGTGGACGGTGAGATCGAATGATACGTTATCGCCAGAACGATGGAGGGCGCTATGGGCAATAACATGCTTCTCTCGAGCAAGGTAATCGCGTTTGAGAAGGCGGCGGCAAAGAAGCTGGGCAACCGCGGACAGACCGGAGTGACTTCCCTGGTTGGAACCGCAGGGCGCGGCCCGATCGGTGTGGGCTTCGCGTGCTACAGCTTCTCGGAGGTGCTCGCCAAGTATGGCGGCTTCGGCGCTGACTACAGTCTGATCCTGGCAGCGCGGCAGTTCTATCTGGAGGCCCAGGAGGGCACGAAGATCTACTGCATGCGGACCGTCCACTACGACGACCTCCTGGCCGGAACCCACAGCGCAGCGAAGGGTACCCTGACCCTGAAGACCGCAGCGGTGGCGGCGTCGGCGGCGGTCATCGACGGTCTGTGGCAGGCTCCGTGGTTCGTCCAAAACGGGGAGACGCTGGTTGCATCGGTCGACGCCGACCCGGACAACACCCTGACCTTTGCTGGCACCTCGGCAGCGGTGGTCGCCGCTCCTGGAGTGAGCCCGTACCCATGGACCCCCGCTGTGGACACGACCCTCCTGGTGGTCGTGGGGGCGGATCTCACAAAGATCCAGACCCTGACCATCCCCGGGAACGGGGCCACCACCTACACCACCGCTGTGGACGTGGCCGACGCGATCCAGACGCAAATCCAGGACGCCTACGCGTTCGAGGGGGCCGGTGGCATCGACGACCTTACCCTCGAGACAGGGCAGCAGGGTTCCGGGGCCCGCGTCCGCGTGACCGGTGGGACCGCGGCTACGACCCTGGGCCTCACTGGCACAGACGCCAGCGGCAGCGGAAATGTGCTCGACCTGAGCGCGGTGACCTTCGTTGAGTTCAAGGCGTTGGCCGAGGCGACCTTTGAGGAGGCTGTCCCCGTCGGTGTCACTGTGACGCAGAACACGAACCTCACCGCCAGGATCTCCACCATCGACACAGGTGTCGCGGCGTCCTTCAAGTTCAACCCGACCAGCACGGCCCTGGCCCGGTTCGGATTCGACAGCATCATCCACTCGGGCTCCGACACGGCGCAGTCGGATACCACCCTCCTGACCGCCAAGTATTTCGGAGAAGACTCCGAAAACATGAACATGATCGTCTCCGACGCCAGCAACGGCTCGACGTCGTACTTCGACCTCACGGTCTACGTGAGCGGAGTGATCCTGGAGACCTTCCCCAACTGCATCGTGCTGACGGGCGACGACGACAACGTCGTGACGAAGCTCGCCCACGAGACCAGCGGGTCCGATCTGGTGGTGGCGTCCGACCTGGCCGCGGGCCTGGGCACCCCCCTCCTGGACCGCCCGGTGAACATCACCTCGGCGAACTTTACCGGTGGCGCCGACGCCATCGCCGCGATCGACGACAACGACTTCCTCGGCTCGGTGGTCTCCGAGGTGGGGCTGCATGCCCTCAACACCGTCACCGACTTCGACCTCCTGGTGATCCCGGACGAGACCTCCGCTGCCCTGGAGAAGGGCCTGGTGGACTACTGCCACGACGCCCGTAGCTGGAAGGTCTTCCCGGTCCTGGGAACCCCGCTGGGTCTCAACGCAGCGGCGATGTCGGCGTTCATGGTATCCGCAGCCCTTGAGAACTACCGGGAGGAGGGAGCCATCACCTGGCCCCGGATCCAGATCGCCAACCCAGACAAGGCGATCTACGGGGACACCGACAACATTTTGGTGGACCCGGCCTCCTCCGTCGCCGGGATCATGGCCCGGGTGGACGCGCACCGCGAGGGCGGGATCTACGATGAGGCCGCTGGCGAAGAGCTGGCCTACTTCAAGGGAGCCACCGGGCTGGAGATCCTGGCGAACCGTGAGACCGCCGAGAGCCTCAAGGAAACCGCTCGGGACATCGTCTACCCGCGCCGGGTCAATCCGATCTGGCAGAAGGAGGGTGGGCAGATCTTCCTGGACGGCCACCGGAACCTGAAGGGGGACGGGAACTGGGTCACCATCGCGCAGCGGCGTGGGACCGCTCGGATGGAGAAGATCATCGACGCTGGCCTCGACGTCTTCCGGCACAAGCGGCCATCGGACCGGACTCGTTCGGATGCACGGAACCTGGTCGAGAAGTACCTCGAGACGCAGACGGGCCTCGGAGCGTTCGATTCGGACGATCCGGAGCAGGCGTTCTACGTCGACTTCGGGACGGCGCTCAATACCACGGCTGTCAAGAAGGCCGGGAAGCTCCGGGGACGCACGGGCTTCAACTCGGCGAGCGCCATCGACTGGGTCATCCAGGAGTACGAGCAGATGCTCGTCGGCTAACGCCTGCGAGCGAGGAGGAACGACATGGCAACTGGCAAGCCGCGCAATCGCTACCTCGAGATGAAGTTCCTCGTCGAGATCGACGGAGTCGAGTCATCTCGCTTCACCGACTGCGGCGAGATCAAGGGGACCAAGGAGTTCGCCGAGTACCTCGAGGGTGGGGAGCTTACCCCCGAGGATGTCCCGGCGGGCGTGAAGTTCGCTGACGTCACCCTGACGAAAGGTGCGTCCGAGAACAGGGATATGTGGAACCTGTTCAAGCGGTCCGCAAACTCCGCGTCCCGGAAGGGCTCCACCGACACCTTCACCGCCACCATCGTCCAGCTCGGCTACGACGATGAGCGCGAGGAAGAGTTCGTGCTCAAGGAGTGCCAGGTGGCGGACTGGTCCAGCGGCAAGTGGGACAACAAGTCCAGCGAAGTCCGCATGGAAGCTCTGACCCTGAAGTTCCGCTATCCCGAATGGCTCGATTAGAGCCCTTGGCCTTCGGGCCCCCCAGGTAGAGATACCCCGTGCATTGGCGCGGTGGAGTCCAGGTAGAGAACACCAAAGCGTGTGGAGGTAGAGATGTCAGCAGCCAAACCCGTCATTAAACCAAAGACCAGGCAGATCGATTGCCCCTCCGGGATGGTGGTCGTGCTGCGCAAGATGAAGGTCCGCGAGGAGGACATCCTAGCCGACGTTGAGGCGCATCGTCTCGGTGTGGCCTTGGACGAGGTCCTTGGGGCTTGCACGGTCCAGGTGGTCGACCCGGGCCCGTACCGGCACCTCGAGCGTGGCAGTGGTGTCGTGGTCGACTGGACGAAGATCCTCCAGGGCGATCGGTACTACGCTCTGCTGATGCTGCGGGTCACGAGCTTCACCGATGGCGAGAGCTACGACTTCGATGTGCGGTGCACCGGCGCCACATGCCGAACGCAGATCCCGTGGACTATCGACCTCCTGGCGCGGCCTGTCCGGGCCTTGGCTGCGGAGGACCGTGCGAAGTTCGAGGCAGGTAACCGCTTTGAGTGCGTCCTGCCATCGACGGAAACCAAGGTGGTCTACAGCCTCCCGATCGGTCAGATCGAGCGGGACATGCTGGAGAAGCAAACGAGGTTCTCGACCCGGCAGGCGACCCTGAACCTGATGATGCGGATCGTCGAGGTGGAGGGGAAGAAGCCGTCGCAGATCGTGAGCTGGATCCAGGACTTGGACAGCGACGAGGCGGACTGGCTCCGGGCCGAGATGGAGGAGCACGACTGCGGCGTGGAGACGACCATCGAAGTGGTCTGCGCGAAATGCCGGAACATCATTGAGAGCGAACTCCCTTTCGATCGGACTTTCTTCTCTCCGCGCTCAGGGAGGAGGAAGGTCGTAGACGACCTCGACGAGGGGGAGTCACAGATCCAGGAGGCCCCTCCGGCCGAGGAGGCCCAGGTGCCAGAACCGAAGACGGAGACGGAGGGGGGGCCGCTCAGTACCCCGTAGAGCGCCTCTTCCCGATCACCGGGCAGGGTGTCCGGTGGAAGCTCTTTAGACTCCTGTGGATCTGCCACGGCGGGCAGGGCCTATCAGCCACGCCGGAGTGGGCCATGGACCTGGCTGCGGACGAGGCTGATGTCTACATAGGTCTGATCGAGACGCAGCGCCAGGCGGAGAAGAAGGAGTTGGAGAGGAAGTAGGAGGTCAACGTGGCGCTAAACAACATGGGACTCGGCTTCCTGTTTACCGCCAAGAACCTCGCCAGCGGCCATGTCAAGGGCCTCCGGAACGACTTCACTGGCCTCCGGACAGACGTCGACAAGACCCGAGCATCCTTCACTCGAAATATGACTGCGATGGGAACTGGCCTCGCTGGTATGGCAGCGGGGGGCCTGCTCCTCGGGGCGCAGTTCAAGCTGGCCAAGGCTGCAGGTGAGTTCGAGCAGGGGCTCGCCGCGGTCGGGGCCGTGACCCGCGCTACTACCTTGGAGTTGAAGTCGCTCGAGGACACTGCGATCAAAGCGGGTATCGCCACGCAGTTCTCGCCGAAGGAGGCGGTGGAGGGACTCACCTCCCTGGCGACCGCCGGGCAGTCGGCAGCCCAGGCGACGGAGACCTTGATCCCCGTCCTGGATCTGGCTGCCGGTTCTCTCGGCCAGCTCGGGGTGGCGCAGGCAGCGGAGGCCGTGGTCGGTACCCTGAATGCGTATGGCCTGGCAGCCGGGGACGCGGCGATCGTCACCGACAAGTTGTTGCGCGTGACTCAACTCACCAACTTCCAGGCCAGGGACTTCTCCGTCGGGTTGGCGAAGGCAGCGGCTGCGGGTGGTCTGTTCGGGCAGAGCATCGAGGACACCCTCCTGGTCGTGGGCCAACTCCGGAACATGAACATCGACGCATCCTCTGCCTCGACCGCGTACCGGGAGGCGACTCGACGGCTGGCCTCGGACCAGAATGCGCAGAACGCGGTGACGGGAAAGGGCGTTGACATCTACGACAAGCAGACGAAGAAGATCCGGAGCCTCGTGGACGTGATGCAGGATCTGAATGTGAAGCTGGCTGACTCGACGGAGGAGGAACGGAACGCCATCGTGGCCCGCGCCTTCGGTGCTCGTGGCCTCATGGCTTTCAGCGCTGTGGCCAAGGCGACTGCGACGAAGATCCTTCCCGATGGAACGAAGCAGGTCCTCAAGGGGGCGGAGGCCATCAAGTTCCTGCGCGAGGAGCTGACGAATGCCGGGGGCACAGCGGCCGAATTCAAGGACCGTCTCCTGGACACCTTCGAGGGGCAGATGACCCTGGCCAGGGGGTCGGTGCAGACCTTCACCACGGTGGTGGGCCAGGACATGGCTCTGGCGCTCCGGCCCGCTGTCGAGGGCTTCATCAAAGTGATCAACCGGATGATCGAGAGCTGGCAGGCGTTGCCTGATTCGACCAAGGCAGGCATCGCCAACTTCATCCGGATCGCCGGTGTGACCATGGTTGCTGGGGGCGCCATGATCTTCCTCTCCGGCGCGATCCCGCTGCTCCTGCGTGGGCTTGGTGCGCTCCGTGCAGTGGCTCTCGTGACTGCGGGTTCCCTCCTGCGGATCGCTGCTCCGATCGCCGTCGTGGTCGGGGCTGCACTCCTGATCAAGAAAGCGTACGAGGAAAACCTCGGTGGCTTCGCCGATTGGATCGACGGCGTTGTGGGCCGGGTGCGCCTGGCCTGGGACGGGCTGGTGCAGCTCTTCACACAGGGAGGGTTCTCTGGGGCCATTCGGGAGGAGTTGGGCAAGGCAGAGAATGCCGGGATCAAGCAGTTTGTGATCGGCGTGGGGATGCTGGCCACTCGCTTCCGTGCTATGTGGGATGGGGCGATGGAGGGGATGGCCTCGGCGTGGGAAGCGGCAAGGCCTTCGCTGGTCGCTCTCGGGAATGCTTTCGGTGGAGTGCTGGATGCCGTCGAGCGGGTGTTCACTGCCCTGGTGGGTGGGCGCGGCGCCGTCACCAGCAGTAGCGCGTCCTGGAAGAGCTTCGGCAAGACGATCATGGAGACCGTCGGGAAGGCGTTCACGTTCGTCGCCGATTCCGCTGCGTTCATGTGGGGCCTGGTCGAGCAGATTTTCAACGGGATGGCCTCTGTCTTTGAGGGCATGGGCAGCCCGATCGATGACCTGGTGAGTGGGTTCGAACATATCTGGGGTGCGGTGGAGGGCGTGGTCGGAATCTTCGACAGCCTGCTCGGTGGGACAGGAAGCCTCAAGGAAACCCTCAGCGGCCTGGCAAGCTTCCTTGGGAAGGTCGTGGGGGTCGCTGTGAAGGGCATCGCCATTGCCTTCGACACGGTGGCCGCTGGGATCGAGGGCGTCATCGGGTTCGTCAAGGGCGTGATCAACTACTTCAAGAAGTTGAAGGACGCCATCTGGAAGGACTTCCCAGGGATCGCAAAATTCTTCGACGAGACCCTGCCCGCGGCGTTCAAGAAGACGTACGAGTGGTTGCAGGGGTGGGTGATCGAGCCGATCGTCAGCTTCGGCCAGGAGGTGGCCAGGGTCTTCAAGGCTGCCATCGACGAGATCTCCAAGACCTTGGCCGGGATCATCATGAAGGTGCCTGCTATGTTCCTCCCTGACGAACTGGTGGAGTGGGCAAAGGCCAACCGGGCGATCGAGAGCACGCCCGAGTACAACTACTGGAAGGACGTATATATGGGGAAGTATGCCCCCGAGGGTTCGA
>CAYOTU010000004.1:0-5039 GCA_964406905.1 uncultured Myxococcales bacterium
CCGCCGGCCTTCAGGTGCGCGGCCCCAACCGCGGCCAGGGCCTTGACTCTGCCCCGCTTTGACGGCACCCGTGCCGCAGCGTCCAGTGCAGCGGCTATGTCTCCGGCCTTCAGCCGTGCAAGCGCTACTTCCTGGTACGCGTTGGCTGCCCAGAGGGGGGTCCGAACCGCTGCGGCCAAGTCCAGGGCTTTGGCCGTCTCCCCCGCTGCCGCACAGCCCCTGGTCGCAGCGGCCAGGGCCCCGTCCCGCCAGAAGGATGCGGCTATCGTCCGGGCGCGGCGGGACGCGTCCTCGCAGCGGCCTGCCGCGGCCAGATCCGCAAGGATCGTGAAACGGCCGTCCCCGAGGCCCGGCTTCTTCGGCTTCCGGCTCGCTTCCCATGCGGTGTCGAGGATAGCGATCGCTTTGTCCGTCTCTCCTCGCTCTGTCCAGGCCGTGGCCAAAGCGATCAGGGCCAGGGCTTGGACCCCCGGCTTGGAGATCTCTCCCGCCCGACCCTGGGCATCTTTCAGTAACTCTCGGGCGCGTGCGTCGTCTTTTACCGTGACCGCAATCCCCGCGATGGCTTCCACCTGGCGCCGGCCCGGGGGCAGCGTGGCCGCAATGCGCAGGGCCTCGTCGGGATCCCCGCCCCGGGCGCAGGCCGCAGCGACCTTTGCCATGACCAGGGGATGACGGGACCGGCGAGCCAGGCCCCCCGAGAGATCTATGGTCTTCGGCTCTATCCCGGGGACCCCGCGCAGCCGATCCGCCACAGCGCGGCCCCCGGGGCAGTCCCCGGCCTCGGCCTTCGCCACCGCGACGGCCTGGATGACCGAGGCCCGCCAATTGAGGTCCGTTATCTCCTCGAGGATGGCCAGGGCCTCGTCCTGATCCCCCGCTTTGACGCTGGCCCGGGCGGAGCGGCCCAGGATCTTGCCCCGGGCCGTGGGGTCCGTCACCCGCGTGGCTAGAGCCCGGGCTGCGGCGAGGTCGCCGGCTTCCCCTTGCCTCGCACCCAGCTCCGCCAGCATCGTGTCGGGCCGCGGCAAGGCCGCGGCAATGGCCTCGACCTCATCCATCGCTCCTGCCCCTGCCCAGGCCCGACCCAGCTCGTAGAGGGCCCGGTTCTTCGTGGCCTTGGTGGGGATCCGGTCTACCTCCAGCGACACGCCGGCCAAGACACGCAGGGCCTCGTCTTCATGGCCCGCTTCCACCCATGCTCCAGCGATGGCTGCGGCCATCTCAATCCGCTCCCCGGGGTGGGAGCCCCGCCGGGAGAGCCACTCCGCCGCGGCCAGGATCTCGCGGTCAGCCCGTGCCCGGAGGTGGAGATCCGCCAGGAGAGAGTCGGCCCGCTCCAGGCTCTCCGCTCCAGCTCTGATCGCTGCGGCGGAAAAGCGACTCCAGACCGAGTCCTGCGCTTGGACAGGTGCGGAGAGGAGGAGGGCGAGGATGACAAGCGCTGTTCGAAACATGGTACCTCCGAAGCGAATGTAGGGGTGAGGAGGAGGGTTGTCAACGAACGGCAGGGACCTTGACACCCATCGGGCGCAGGGCGTACAACCGGGCCGGAGGCCCGGCCCTTGAGACCGAGATACACCATCCTGTTTGTTTTCTTCGTTGTCCTCGGATGCCGCGGCGAGGCCCCGTCCGCGTCGCAGCCCTCAGAGTCCGCTCAGCGGGTCGTGGCCCTCGCACCGAACCTGGCCGAAATCGTCGCGTACGCGGGGGGCGCTGACCGTCTCGTGGCTCGGACCCGGTTCACGGACTACCCGCCTGAGCTGTTGGATCTCCCGGACCTGGGCAACGCGTTCGAGCCTGACATCGAGGGCCTCGCCGCTGTACGACCCGACCTCGTGTTGATGCTCGATGGCTGGCGGGACGGCCCCATGGCCGGTACGGTGACGCGTCTCAGCGCACGCGTCAGGTTCCTGCGTGTGGAGACCGTGGACGAGATCTGTACAGCGGTGGAGGTCGTGGGCGAAGACATGGGGCTCCCCGGGGCAGCGGCCCAGGCCGTGGTCCTCCGCTGCGGGCGGGAAGCGCTGAACGCCGCGCCCCGCCTGGATCTGCGGGTCCTCATGTTGAACGGGCGCCGCCCCCTGATCGCCGCGGGGCCCGGATCATGGGGCGATACGGTGATCAGGCTGGCAGGAGCCCGCAACGCGCTTGGTGCGGACACGGCCCGCTATCCCACCCTGGATCACGAGACAATCATCGATCTCGACCCCGACGTGGTGGTAGACACCTCGGGCTACCAAGGTGGCCCCGGCGCGGTGAACTGGAGCGATCTCAGCGGAGTCCGTGCTGTGCGGGAGGGCCACGCCTTCGCACTCGCTGATCCCAGCCTCCTCCGTCCAGGCCCCCGGTTCCCCGAGGCTGCGGCCCTCCTTCGGGAGGCGTTAACCAACGGAGACGCACCATGAGCCCCGCAGCGACCCGGGCCCTGTGGCTCACGGGGCTCCTCGTCGCGTCGGCCCTGGTCTTCATCCTCTACCTGATCCTTGGTGGCCGCACCGTCCTGCCCTGGGATCTGGGCGGGGACGCGATCGGACGGTTCGTGGTGCTGGAGGTTCGCCTCCCCCGGGCCATCCTGGCTTTTCTCACCGGCGGCATCCTGGCTCTGAGCGGTACGGTCTTCCAGGCGGTCCTGCGCAACCCCCTGGCCGATCCATATATTGTCGGCGTATCCGGAGGGGCCGCGCTCGGCGCCACGGTAGCGCTGGCCGCGGGTCTCTCCGCTATGCCCCTTGCGCTGCCCTTCGGCCTCGCACTGGGGCCGGTCTTCCTGGCCTCCTTCCTCGGCGCGTCCGGCGCCACGGCCCTCCTCTACCTCTTCGCGTCCCGCCGGGGCACGCTACGAACCACCCACCTCCTCCTCATGGGCGTGGTGTTCAATTTCTTCGCGTCTGCGATGATCATGGTGATAAAGACCCTGGTCTCCCCCACCAAGGCCCAGGAGATCCTCTTCTGGCTCATGGGCACCGTGGCTCATCCCCCGGGGCCGCCCTCAGCGCTGGCCCTCCCCGCTGTCCTTGTCCTGGCAGGCCTGGCGCTCCTCTGGTCTCGTGCCAGGGCCCTGAACGCTCTCTCCCTGGGCAGTCGATTCGCGCATGACATAGGCGTGGACCCCGCTCGGATCCGACGCCTGGCCTTTCTCACGGGCTCCGCGCTGGTAGCGATCGCCGTGTCCACCACGGGCTTCATCGGCTTCGTTGGGCTTGTGGTCCCACACGCGCTGCGCCTCGTCGCCGGACCGGACCATCGTCTCCTCATCCCTGCATCCTTCCTGGGCGGCGGCACGTTCCTGCTCCTGGCGGACCTCCTGGTGCGCTTCACCTTCCCCGTCGTGGGGACTCAGCTCCCCGTGGGCGCGGTGACAGCGCTCGTCGGCGGGCCCCTCTTTATCCTCCTGCTAAGCCGCAACGGCAGGGGGGCCTGAGGTGATTCCTCTCCTGGTCGCGGAACATGTGGCGTTCTCCTATGGTGCGGATCCGGTGCTCTTGGACCTCTCCCTGGAGGTTCGCCGGGGAGAGGTTCTGGGGATTATCGGCCCCAACGGCTGCGGCAAGAGCACCCTCCTCGGGGTCCTCTCGGGCTACCTCCGGCTTCAGCGCGGCGCCGTGCGCCTGGATGGTGTCCCCATCGGAGACATGGGGCATAGGGAACGGGCTCAGCGCCTGAGCCACGTCTCCCAACGCCCCGACGCCACCTTCCCTTACCGGGTCCGGGAGCTGGTCGAGATGGGCTTGTACGCGTCGGCCGTGACCGCGCCGAATCGGGTCGTCGAGGCTCTGGAGGTGATGGAAATAACGGCCCTCGCCGAACGCTCCATCACCCGCCTCTCCGGCGGAGAGTTACAACGGGCCTGGCTGGCCCGAGCCTGGGCCTCAAACCCGGATTGCCTCCTCCTGGATGAGCCCACCTCGGCCCTGGATCTGCGACACCAGGTGCGGATCCTAGACGCGCTCCGGCGCCGGGTCCGTGGCCAGAGTCGGGCCGCGGCAGTGGTCCTCCATGACCTCAACCTCGCCGCGGGTTTCTGCGACCGGATCCTCCTTATGGACAAGGGCCGCGCAGTCTGCTGCGGCCCCCCCGAGGAGGTCCTGCGGTACCCGGTGCTCAAGGGGGTCTACGGCACCGAGGTCTACATCGGCCTGCTGGATCACCTGGATCAGCTCTTCGTAATACCCCTGCCGGAGGAGCTGGAGTAGTCGGACAAATCCCGGGAGCCTGCGACCGTGGCTCTTCCGGCCCGGCGTGCCCCCTTCCCGCCGCCCACTGAATCCGTATCCAAGAATCGCCCGTCATTTCAGGCGATGGTCGGCTTTCAGCCTCAGGGTCTCTTCGATGAGGAGGCGCTTCTCACGATCCTTCGGGCGCGTGGCATCCCGTTTCAGGTCGAGGAGTGCTTCCAGCCCGACGACCCGAACGGGGCGCCCGCGAAGCAGGATCGTGATTGAGTCCGGGAGGAGATCGTCGTATGTGAGCCCGCGCTCGATTGCGCCCAGGAGGTCCAACGCTCCCAGATCAGTCATCATGAGCTGATGTCCAGGCCCAGACAAGGCTGCCTTATTCGTCTTCAACCGTTGCCCGACGGGGCGCCCCCTTGCATAGGCACCGATACGATCCAGGAACGCCAGGATTCGAAGGACGTTCTCCTCCGAGCGTCCGTGGACGATATCCAGATCAAAGGTCGCTGCAGGGACACCCTGGATCACAGCCGCCATCCCGCCGACCACGATGAAATCGATGCCCTCGTCGACGAGGTCAACCAGGAGGCTGGTGAGGTCTGTCTTCGGTGGCATTGCGGGCCTCTTCGATGAAGTTGAGCACATCGGAGAGCCATTGGAGTCGCTCCTCCGGTGTCCGCCGGAGCATCTCGTCGATCAAGGAGAGGTCGACGCCGGTCTCGTTTGGCTGCTCGTCCATGCATCAAGGGTATCAGGATTCGACCGGCGAAGACAGCGAGGAAAACACGGGGGGGGGGGGGGGGGGGGGCAACCCCCCCAAAAAAAACAAAAAAAACCCACCCTCGGGGATTATTTCCAACCCAA
>CAYOTU010000004.1:5049-26306 GCA_964406905.1 uncultured Myxococcales bacterium
CCCCCCCCCCCCCCCCCCCCCCCCCCCCCCCCCCCCCCCCCCAGGCATCCCCTCTGAATATAACCTACACTCACCACACTGCGGGTATGATGTCCTCCGCTATATCGATGAGGCGGTTCGCTGGTGGCTCGTCCAGGTCGAGCCAGATCGTGAGGGCCATGGCGCCTTGGACTGCCAGCATGGTCAGGCCGTCGTAGGTCTCCGCACCGGCTTCTCGGGCTTCCCGCAAGAGGCGGGTCGGGCGGGGGTTGTAGATCAGATCCAGGACTGCCTGACCGGGCCGGAAGCAGCCCGTGATCGGCTTTTCGTCCAGCATCGGCAGCATCCCTGCAGGGGTGCAGTTCACCACGAGATCAAAGCCTGCCGGAAACGCTGGCTCCGAGACCCGGTACCAGGGGTGGCCCGTGGCCGCGGGAAAGAATTTGCGGAAGGACGCAGCGGTGGCCGGGGACCTTGTAGCGAAGGCCGGTGCGGGGAGGCCCAGGTCTTCCATCGCGGCCGCTACAGCGCGGGCCGCACCCCCGGCACCCAGGAGGAGGACCGAGCGGGGTGCGGAGGTCATGCCCTCCAGGACGTACCTTGCTCCCCCGAGGTCTGTGTTGTAGCCCGTCAGGCGGCCATCCCCCTCCACCGTGATGCAGTTGATTGCGCGGCAGCGTCGGGCCGCTGTGGAGAGACGCTGGACCATCCCGGTCGCAGCGACTTTGTGGGGATGGGTCAGGCTGAATCCCTTGTAGCCCCGTGACACCAGATCCCCGAGGGTCTCTCGCAAGTTCTCCGGGGGTACGTCCGCCACCTCGTAGCGCGCACCGGGCGCCAGGACGTCCAACGCTGGTTGCATCATGGCCGGAGAGATCGAGTGTCCCACCGGGTGCCCCAAGAGTGCGAAGCGTGTCGTCATTGCGCCAACTTCTCCAGGACTCCGAAAAAACCCGGCCATGACTTGTCTGCGGCCCGGGCGCCCGCCAGATGGGAGCGCCCCCGGGCGATACGGGCAGCGACGGCCAGGGACATGGCGGTGCGGTGGTCCCCCCGCGCGTTCAGGGACGCGCCGACGAGCCGCGTGGGACCCTCCACAGCGAGCGTGTCTTCCTCTGTACGCAGCGCGGCCCCCATGGCGCCCAACTCCTCCACAGCGGCAGCGACGCGGTCGGTCTCCTTGAGGCGGGCCTCAGCCGCGCCCCGGATGATTGTCACCCCCCGGGCCTGGGTGGCCAGGACCGCCAGGATCGGGATCTCGTCGATCATGAACGGGATAGCGGACGCGGGGATATCGATGCCGTGGAGTTCCGCTGCGCGGATCTCCAAATCAGCCACGGGCTCCCCCGAGACCTCCCGCTCGCCGGTGATGCGCACGTCCCCACCCATCCAGCGGAGCGCGTCGAAGAAGCCGGTGCGGGTCGGGTTGGCCAGCACCCCGGGCAGAATCAGGCGGGAGCCGGGCAGGAGGGTCGCGGCAGCAGCGAGGAATGCCGCGGAGGATGGATCAGCCGGGAGGGAGTGTGCGATTCCCTCCAGGGACCCGCCCTCTACAATGATCCGGCCCTCGCTCACCACGAGCCTTCCGCCCATGCGGGGGACCAGGCGCTCCGTATGGTCCCGGCTGTCTGTGCGGCCCGAGATCTCCGTGCGCCCGTTCGCGCCCAGCGCAGCGACGATCAGCGCTGTCTTCACCTGCCCCGAGGGCACCGGCAACGAGTAGATCTGGCCCCGTGGTGCAGGCGCTGCCTGTACCGTTGCCGGCGGGTACCCGTCTTCAACGCCCCAGGTCACCGTCGCACCGGTGCCCGCCAGGGCCTGGGCGACCCGGTCCATGGGGCGGCTTCTCAGGGAGGCGTTGCCGGTGAAGGTGGCGCGGCGGCCCATCCCCGCCACAGCTCCCATGAGCATCCGCATGGTGCTGGCCGACGCACCGCAATCCAGGGGCACAGCGGGAATATCGAAGCCCCTCGAACTTCGCCCCGTCACCCGGGCAGCGTCTTCGCAGCGCTCGATGGAGACCCCCAGCGCGGTGAGGCAGCGGCAGGTGGCGTCCACGTCCTCGCAGGCAGGCAGGCCCCGCACCAGGGTCTCCCCCCGGGCCATGGCCCCCAGGATCAGGATCCGGTGTGCCAGGGCCTTGTCCCCGGGCACCCGGACGGTCCCCGAGAGGGGACGCGCCGGCTGGCTTGGAAGTTCAATGCTGTCGTCGCGGCCGGTCATGGATGATGTCCCCCTCGGAGGATTTTGAGCGGCGTCTCCGCGGAATGCAAGATCAGAAATGACTAGCCGCACCGCGCAGGGTGACCGCCTCGTGGGACGAAAGCAGGATACGGAGCGCCTCCTCAAGGCGCGTGCGTTTCTCTTCCCAGGGAATCGCCAGGTCCTTCTGGCGGCGCAGGGCTTCGGGGAGTTGGTCCCCCCCCACATCCATGAGATCCACCGCGTGGCACTCCAGGGACACGAAGTCGCGCCGGGCCGCGTCTTGGGCCAGGTGGCGCCGCAGCAGGGGCGGCAGCGCCACCAGGCTGGTGCCGATCACCGGCAGCCGGGTCCACCGGGTCACAGCGCAGGGGAAGCGCACGAGATTCCCTTCCCGCCAGGGCGCTGTGCGGGCCAGGCCCATGCGCGGATCCCCCACGATGGACGCGCTGCGCTCTCCCCTGAGCCGCACCCCGGCCATGACAGCGTATTTCACCGCCAGGTAGGGCCACGACGGCAGGGGCGACGCGTCGTAGCGATATCCCTGCTCTTCCAGGATCCCCAGCACAGCGGCGTTCGTGTTGTATCCCGGCGCCCTGAAACCGCAAGGCGGAACACCGAGGCGGGCGATCGCATCGTGACCCCGGGCGATCTCCTCGCGGATCCCGTCTGAGTCGCGGTGGATCAGATCATAGGGATGGGACCAAGTATGGTTGGCCAGCTCATGACCCGCCGCGCCCGCCCGCCGCATGACCTCCGCAGCGCCGGGGACCTCGAGGTCCCGGCCCACAGCGAAGAAGGTAGCCTTGATTCCGAGTTCATCGAAGAGGTCCAGGAATCGGCCGACGCCCACCGCGTAGGTCTGCGCGGTCAGGGCCGCTGTCCCCTTATCGCTGCTCGTCTCACCGTATAGCGCCAGATAGAGAGCGACGGAGTCGATGTCCACCGAGAGGTTGATTAGCCTTTGATTCGAATGACCCATACCAGCGTCGCCATGTTCTTGAGCACGTTCGGGACCCGCTTCCAGAGGTGGATCGACGGCGCGCGTTTTTCGATGATCTCAATGGGGATCTCCAGGATCCGCAGCTCGTCCCGCTCCGCCCGGATCACCATCTCTGATGCGAAGAGGTCCTTGTCCACGAGGCAGGCCTCGATCACCGGCAGGAGCCGCTCCCGGCTGAAGGCCTTGAGGCCGTGGGTGTCCGTGCCCTTGAAGCCCAGGAGCACGCGCAGCATCCCCGTGATCATGATGGAGGCTGCGTGGCGCATCATGGGCCGCTTGTCCATCGCGTCCGCGTGGAGCTTCGACCCGATCACCATGTCGCATTGGTCGTAGAAGAGGGCCTCGAGTGCCCGCCGGTAGAACCGGGTGTCGCAGATGTCGATCTCGTCGCAGATCACGTACGAACCCCGGGCCTCGATGATGCCCTTGCGCATGGCCTTGCCATAGTTGGGCTCGGACGAAGTAAGCAGGCGGACCTGGGGGTACCGCCGCTCCAGGTCAAAGCCAATCTCCCGGGTCTTGTCCTTGCTCCCGTTCTCCGAGAGCAGGATCTCGTAGGGGAAGCTGAACTCCTTGAGTTTCTCGATCAGCTCCACCGTGGACGCATAGATCAACGCCTCCTCGTTGTACACGGGGATCACGATGGAGACCGTCGGGGCCCCATTTTGCTTGGTCATCACATCTCCTTAAGGATCGAAGCAGCGGCCCGGCCGTCCAACAGCGCGTCCTCCATGGACGCGTAGACCCATTTGCCGTAGCGCCCCGTGGAGATCACGCCCCGGGCCTCAAGGGCTTTTAACGTAGTCGTCCGCGCTGCCAGGTAGTCATGATCGTAGATTACATACCCATGGGGAATCGTGCGGCGCTCACAGACCTCCACGTCCTCCCGCCCCACCGGGGGGCCGATGGCCGAGAGCACCGCAAGCGCGTCGTCCAGGGCCTCCTCTGTGTCCACCGGCCGGTCGTTGCGCAGCTCCACGTAGAGGCTGCTGCCTCCTGGGGGCGCCATGGACGGGCGCGCGTTGGAGTAGCAGCCCAGGCGATAGACGGACAGGTCCGGATCCGGCAGGTAGATCCAGTGTCTCCCTGCCAGGGCCTCCCCGCGGAGGCCGAGGTCCAGGTAATCCACCTTGGTGCACCGCAGTCGGGCCGCAGCCTCCCGTGCGGCCGTCGGTGCGTCGATCCATCGCTCCACGAGGACGTCCAGGGGCATAGTGGACACCAGGCGATCGAAGTACAGGCGTTCCCCGTCGGCCAGTTCCAGCCAGCGCTCCCCGAGGTGCAGGGACGCCACATCCGCATCGGTGCGAACCCCGGGGAGGTCCGCGGCCAGGGCCGCGGTGAACGCGCCGATCCCGCCCGCCTCGGGGTAGTGGAACGATGCGTTGTAGCCCATGCTGCGGTTATCATCAGTGAACGCACCCGCTATGATCTGGTTCAGATCGGGCACAGGCACAAAGCGCTGGCACCACGCATGGGAGATCGCAGAGGGGGACACCCCCCAGAGCTTGGTGTTATAGGGAAACATAAAGTGATCAGCGATTCCCGCACCGAAGTGGCGCAGGACGTATTCGCCAAAGTCCGCGGCTGGTTGGCGTTTTTCCGCCCGGGCGCCCTCCATGTGGGCCTCCACCGCGCCGGTGAGGCATTCAGCGATCACCGATCCCGGTAGGCCCCGCAGGTTGGCCTGGAAGGGGTAGTCCGTGACGCGTCCGTGAGAGAAGACCGAAGAGATCCGCTCCGTCGTGGGCAGTGCGATCCGTGCCTCCGCCAGATCTCGCATCCGAGGATCCCGCAGATGGAGCCAGTGCCCGGTCATGTCGAAGGAGTAGTCCCCGCTGGTGTGGCTTACACACAGGCCTCCGAGGCGGGCCTCCCGCTCAAGGAGAAGGACCTCCTCCCCGAGATGCAGGGCCGTGGAGATGCCGGCGAGGCCGCCGCCGATGATGATCGTCTGGTGTCGCTCCAACTGGGTGTCCTGGGCCAAAAAGACTGGGTCCTCCCCTTGTGGGATCGAGGCTGGATGGTAGCCACGGTCCTTCCTGCTGTCAAACCGGCAAATTATTTCTTGACAATCGAATACCTCTGCGTAATCTCCCCTCTGTGTTACGGACGACTTGGTCGTCTTGGTGCGCGTCTCTCTGGACGCCGCCCCTGGCACTCCACTCCGTGATAGAGGTGGGCCCCAAACTTCCTACCAAGAAGAGGATTCATGAATCTGCAGGAACTAAAACGACTCAAGAGCAGTGAACTCGGCAGCATGGCAAAGGATCTCGGCATCGAAGGTGCCAGCGGGATGCGAAAGCAGGATATCATCTTCGCTATCCTCCAGGACCAGGCCAACAAGAACGGCATGATCTATGGCGAGGGGGTCTTGCAAGTCCTCCCCGACGGGTTCGGTTTCCTCCGCGCCCCCGATTACAACTACTTCCCCGGCTCAGACGACATCTACGTCTCTCCTTCCCAGATCCGGCGGTTCAACCTCCGGACGGGCGACACGGTCGCCGGCCAGATCCGTCCGCCGAAGGAGAGCGAGCGCTACTTCGCGCTACTCAAGGTCGAACAGGTAAACTTCGAGGATCCGGAGAACACCCGGACCAAGGTGCTCTTCGATAACCTGACGCCGCTCTACCCGGAGCAGAAGTTCAACCTGGAGTACAACCCCAAGAACTTTACGACGCGCATCGTGGATCTGCTATGCCCCCAGGGTAAAGGCCAGCGCTCTCTCATCGTGGCAGCGCCCCGTACGGGCAAGACCGTGATGATCCAGGACCTCGCCCACGCGATCACCGCGAATCATAAGGAGGTCTTCCTCTTAGTGCTGCTCATCGACGAGCGGCCCGAAGAGGTGACCGACATGGAGCGTAGCGTGGAAGGTGAGGTGATCAGCTCCACCTTTGATGAGCCGGCCCAGCGCCACGTCCAGGTTGCGGAGATGGTCATCGAAAAGGCCAAGCGCCTCGTGGAGCACAATCGGGACGTGGTGATCCTGCTGGATTCCATCACCCGCCTCGCCCGGGCCTACAACACCGTGGTGCCCCCGTCGGGCAAGATCCTGTCCGGTGGTGTGGACTCCAACGCGCTGCACAAGCCCAAGCGGTTCTTCGGCGCGGCCCGTAACATCGAGGATGGCGGCAGCCTCACGATCATCGCCTCAGCGCTCATCGACACCGGATCCCGCATGGACGAGGTGATCTTCGAGGAGTTCAAGGGCACGGGCAACTGCGAGATGCACCTGGACCGCAAGCTCATGGAGAAACGGATCTTCCCGTGCCTGGACATCAACAAGAGCGGCACCCGGAAGGAGGAACTCCTCCAGTCGCCGTCCACACTCAGCCGGGTGTGGATCCTGCGGCAGCTCCTCCACCCGCTCAACGTGATCGATTCCATGGAGTTCCTGTTGGATCGCCTCTCCAAGTATGATAACAACCAGGAGTTTCTTGACTCGATGAACCAGTAGGTTCAAGGAGCGATACGATGAAGCCCAAGATCCATCCCAAGTACGAAGCGACTACCATCAAGTGCGCCTGTGGGGCCGAGGTCGAGACCAAGTCCACCAAGCCCGGTTACACGGTGGAAATCTGCTCCCAGTGCCACCCATTCTACACGGGCAAGCAGAAGCTGGTCGACTCCGAGGGGCGCGTGGAGCGGTTCAACAGGAAATGGGGTCGCACAACCCCGAAGACATAGGTCGCCTTCTCGCAGCTACCCATGCCGAACACACCGCAGAAGTTGATCCCCGTCGGGGGTCAGGCTGTCATTGAAGGCGTCATGATGCGCTCGCCCCATTCCTTCACCGTGGCTGTTCGCCGCACGGACGGTCGCATCGTGGTGCGAGAGTCGCGTTGGATCTCTCTCTCCGATCGTTTCCGGTTCCTCAAGTGGCCAGTGCTCCGGGGCAGCATCGTTCTTCTCGAATCTCTCCACAACGGGATCTCCGCGTTGACTTGGTCTGCCAGTATTGCGGAGCAGGGTGAGGCCTTCAAGGCCGATCCCAGCCGGGAGCCTGCGACCGTGGAACCTGCCGATCCCAGCCGGGACCAAGCCCGAAGGGCGCAGGAAGCGACCGTGGATCCGGCGACGGCGAAACCCGGGAAGGCCGAGGGCCTTCCCGCACCTGCATTGTGGATGACCATAGGCGTCGCATTCCTCATGGCCATTGGCCTCTTCGCGCTCCTGCCACATCTCCTGACCTGGCTCATCGGCCTTGCGTTTGGCTCCGAGAACCTGCAAGGGGGGCAGAGCATCTGGTTCCACCTTGTGGACGGCGCGGTCAAGATGGTGATCCTAGTGGGTTACATGGTCGCTATTTCCCTTTTGCCCGACGTGAAGCGTCTCTTTCAGTACCACGGCGCTGAGCACCGATCGATCCACGCGTATGAAGCCAGATTGGATCTCACCCCGGCGAACGCGCAGGGCTTCTCCACGATCCATGAGCGTTGCGGGACCGCATTTCTGCTCCTGGTGCTCCTGACCGCTGTGCTGGTTTTCTCCGTGGTCTTCCCTTTCATCCCGCTGCCCACGGAGTCCGTACTCCTCAACCACGTAATCTTCGTCGGCATCAAGATCCCGCTCCTCTTCCCCATCGGGGGCATCGCCTACGAGATCCTGCGTCTCGGCGGCAAGTACCCCAACCACCCGGTGCTGCGGTTCCTCATTGGTCCGGGCCTGCTCCTCCAGCGGATCACCACGAAACCCCCGGACGACGGACAGGTCGAGGTGGCGATCATCTCGATCCTCAAGACCCTGTGGCGGGAGCGGGTCGGCGGAGAGCTGCCGGGAGACGAGCAGGACTACGCCTCTCTCGACGAGTTCCGTGCGAACCTGGAGACATCGGATGTTCAACAAGCTGGATGAGGTCGTCGAGCGGTTCGAGGAGTTGACCCGAACCCTTGGCGATGTGGCGTCTGAACCCAAGGCCTTCGCGAAGGTCGCCAAGGAGCGCTCGGACATCGAGCCCGTGGTTGAAACCTATCGCACATACAAAGACGTGAGCGCGCAGATGGCGGACAATGAGGTCCTCCTCCATGACCGGGACCACGACATCCGCGAGATGGCGGCGGAGGAACTGGGCGACCTCAAGTTGCGCCAGACAGAGCTGGAGAAAGAATTGAAGGTTCTCCTCCTTCCCAAGGATCCCCGGGACAAGAAAAATATTATCCTGGAGATCAGGGCCGGCACAGGCGGCGAGGAGGCGGCCCTCTTCGCAGCGGATCTTTTCAGGATGTACTCGCGCTACGCGGAGAAACTGCGCTGGAAGGTCGAGCCGATGACAGTGCACGAGACCGGCCTCGGCGGCTTCAAGGAAATCCAGATCCTCATAGCGGGGACCCAGGTCTACAGTCGCCTCAAGTACGAGTCCGGCGTCCACCGGGTCCAGCGGGTCCCCGAGACCGAGACCCAGGGACGGATACATACCTCAGCGGTCACCGTCGCCGTCCTCCCTGAGGCCGAAGAGGTGGACCTGGAGATCAACGAGGGGGATCTGCGTTTTGACCTCTACCGTTCCTCGGGCGCCGGGGGGCAGCATGTGAACGTCACCGATTCTGCGGTGCGGATCACCCACCTCCCCACCGGGGTGGTGGTCTCCTGCCAGGACGAGCGCTCGCAGCACAAGAACAAGGCAAAGGCCATGAAGATCCTGCGCTCCCGCCTCCTGGAGGCGAAGATCGAGGAGCAGCATGCATCGATGGCCTCTGACCGGCGTTCCCAGGTCGGCAGCGGCGACCGCAGCGAGCGGATCCGAACATACAACTACCCCCAGAATCGAATCACCGATCACCGGGTCGGCCTTACCCTGTACAAGCTCGAAATGGTAATGGAGGGAGAACTGGACCATGTCCTCGACCCCGTCCACACCTGGTTCCAGGCCGAGGCTTTGAAGGGCTCATCAGACAAGTCGTAGAAGGGAGCCGGGGGAAAAGATGACCACAGAGGTACCTTCGCCAGGCGACTTCAAGTTTTCACGCCGCCTCGATGTTCGGTTCCGTGACCTGGACGGCATGAATCACGTGAACAACGCTGTGTTCCTGACCTACTTTGAGCAGGGGCGTGTCGGGTACTTCCAGGCCCTCGGCCACGATGCCGTTCCCGGAGGCTCCGCCACCCGCAGGTTCCCCTTCATACTTGCAGAGATCCGCTGTCGTTTCCTTTCGCCCCTGCGTTTTCAGGAGATCCCCGTGGTCCACCTGCGAACGACCCGGGTGGGCACGAAGAGCTTTACCTTCCAGTACCTGATCACCGTTGAGGAGGACGGCCGGGCGGTAGCGACAGGGGAGTCTGCCCAGGTCTACTACGACTACGAGACAGAGCAATCCGCCCTTGTGCCGCAGCATCTTCGTGACGCGATCGACGCATACGAGCGCTGATACCGCTCAGATGGATAGTTCAGCGCCTCTCCAGATATCGCGTCAGTCGCTCCGCGTAGGGGTCCCCCGCACGGATTAACTCCAGGGTGTCCGAGAGACCGCGCTGGGGGCGGTACTCCAATTCCTTTCGGGCGCGGCGGTCATCCACCAGGCAGGGATAGCGCAGGAAATCCAGCTCCGGCGCGGGCATGTCCGTGACGCCGACGTCCCAGGCCCGCTTCATCAGGGCCTTCATCAAGGGATAGGGCAGGGGGAGGTGCCGTCGACCGAGCTCACGACACAGGGCTGACAGGGGCAGGGTGCCCCCACCGGCTACGTTGAACACTCCCCGCACCGATCTCGAAACCGCCAGGGCCAGGGCCTCCACCACGTCGTCCTCGTGGACCATCTGTATCACCGGATCAAAACCCATGATTGTTGGAATCACCGGCATCGACAGGTAGAGAGATGGCCCGTTGCGCACCGAGCCGACGATGTGCGCGGGCCGGAGGACCACGGTCTCGATGTCGGGTCGCTTCCAGAAGAAAGTGGCCAGCAGCATGTCCGCAGCCACCAGGCTCGCCATCTCCGAGAAGCGCTCCCCGCCCATGAGGGGGGAGTCCTCGGTGAGGAACTGGGGGTTGTCGGGCCGGGCACCGTAGACGTTCGCTGAGGAGAGGAAGACTACCTTGCCCACATTGTATCGGGCTGCGTATTCCAGGAGGCGCTGAGTGCCGATGACGTTCCAGGAGTGCAGTTCGTGCTGGGGACGACGGAAGTCGTGCATGATGTTGAGATGGACGAGTACGTCCACCTTGCCGCCCCGGAAGACCCGCTCGCATTTCTTCCGGCGGATGTCTGCCTGGAAGACCTTGATGTCCTTGGGCTTGCGCACCATGGGGCGGCGGTCGAGGCCCAGGACCTCGTGATCCAGGTGGAGCCGCTGGGCCAGGAGGCGGCCCAGCCGCCCCGAAATTCCAGTTACGACGATCCGTGCCATCTACCAGCGCCCCAGGAGCCTGCCGCGGCGGGCGAGGCGGTCGTCCAGCATCCCCTGGATGACGTCCTTTACCTTGTCCACCTTGCGGTCGATGACCTCGTCCTCTTCGTTGGGATCCCCCCGGAATCGCAGGGGCTCCCCGAACTCGATCTGGACCTTCACCGGGTAGGGCAGCAGGCCCAAGAGGAGGAGCCAGGGGAAGGTCGGCGTGATCGGGAAGGAGGGCATCCCGAGGAGACGGGCCAAGCCCTTGGAGTTATGGATAGCGGGTATGGCGTCCTCCATGCCCAGGACCGCCACGGGAACGATGGGGGTCTTCATCTCCAGTGCGAGGCGCATGAAGCCGCTGCTGAACTCCTGAAGCTGATAGCGGTGTTGCCAGGTTTTACTGATGCCACTGACTCCCTCGGGGAAGACCAGGATTGCCTCCTCCTGCTCCAAGAGGTGTCGGCTGTTGGCCGGGTCCCCGAGGACCTGGCCGCAACGCGCCATGAACGAACTCACAAAAGGCAGGGTCGGCACCCAGCGCTCCACCATGGAGCGCAGGATGCGAGGCGGGTCCGCCTCCAGGGCCACCGCTGCGGCCACCATCATCCCGTCGATGGGGATCTGACCCCCGTGGTTTCCCACGAACATCACCCGTCCCTGGGGGATGAGGTGCATCCCGTTGGCCTGGACCCGGAAGTAGACCCGGTAGAGGAAACGCATCAAAGGGATGAGCTTTCTGATGAACGTGGGGCTCATGCCGAAGGAGTCGTAGCCGAATTCGTTGAGATTATGGGCCGCGGCGCTAACGATCCGCTCCTCCCACTCCGTGTCGCCCCAGTCCCTGAACCAGCCTCCAGCCTCGTCCAGCCAGAGATCCAGGTCCTTAGACCGGCCCGGGCCGGTTGTGGGGTCCGTGTCAGTCATTTCCCTTCTCGATGCACTCGATACGCTCCTCCAGCAAGGCCAGGCGGGCCTCCATGTCGTCTCGCCACGGGGGACTGTGGGCTTCGGCACGGAGGCCGCCGACGAGCTGCTTGAAGCCGTCGTCCAAGACCTTGGAGAAGTCCTCGTAGGCCCGGGTCGTGCTCTCGGCCAGCTCACGCACCAGGGGTCGCGCGTCCCCGCGCTCCAGGAGGTAGCCCAGCGCGCGTTCGGCCTCCTCTCGCATGGTGTTTACCCGCCGCTCCGCGTCCGCACGCAGGGTGGTCACCGTCCGCTCGGTCTCGTCCTTGAATGTGGCTACGGGGGTCGCTATTTTCCTGTGGATCAGTTTCCCCGAGCTGCGAATGATCCCTTTGAGGGTCCCCAGGGGCAGGAAGTTCTTCTTCTTCTTCTCCTGCTCATACACGATCTGCGCCAGGGTGACGGAGGTGATGTCTTCCTTGGTCCGGTTGTCGATAATCTGGACCTCGTCTCCCTCCTGCACAAACCTCGCCACCTCGTCCAGGGTGACGTACCGGCTCTCGGTCATGTCGTAGAGCTTTCGGTTACTGTAACGCTTGATCTTCCGTGTGATCGCCATCAGTTGCTCTCCGTCAGACTGAGTTCCATGGTCAACTCCTCAATACGAGCCCGCTCCCGCGCCTTCGGCCCTTTGCCGAGCGTGAGCCGCCGGGTAAGCGCGGACACCATACGGAGTTCAACCATGCGGCCGGTGTCAGCGTTCAACAGGACCACCTTGCGGACCCGGCCCTTGCCGTCCACCCGGCCCTGGATTCCCTTTCTGTCCATCTTGCCTTCTTCCTCTATTTCTCCGAGGGAGTCCACCACAGCGCATCGTGGGCAGCCGGGCCGCTCCACCGTACCCAGATAGGCGCGCTCCATGCGCCAGCGCACGATGTTCCGGCTCTTCTCCCGCTCCACGGGTAGTTCCCCCGCGTCGTCCCATGTCGCGCCCGGGGCCACGGGGTCCGCGGGGAGGCTCACCCGCAGGTCCCGCACGAGCTGGTGGAACAGCTCCTCCATCCCCCGGGGCAGGGTCGTCGCCTTTGCCACCTCCAGCTCCGTGACCTCCCCCCGGCTGTCTATGGCCAGGTGGACCTCGACCCGGGTCAGGGAGGGGACGAAATCGGCCATCTGCGACGGGACCGGCAGGGGGGCTCCATCCGGGCCCACGGGCCGCAGGGAGACATCTTTTATCCGCAGCATCAGGTGGGTGATCCCAGCTTCCCTGGACACCACCTCGCGCACCAGGGTGAAGGTCTGCTCCATCCGGTGCTCCATGGGGGCCTGATCTTTCAGGATCGCCCGCGACGTCTGGAGCAGAGTGACCCGGAACTCCTCCCGGTCGCCGAACCCCTGGTGCAGCGCGACCGAGGCCCCGGTCGCGTCAACGTCAAGTTCCCCCAGGGGGCCGATCTCAGGCAGGGCCGGGGCCTCGATGGTCGCTGGCTGAGGCGTCTTCGTCGCTGTTTTCTCCGCATCCTCAGCGTCCCGGCATGAACCGAAGACGAGGGCGACGACCATAAGGAGGCTGATCAGAATAAGATGTCCAAGTTGCGGCGTTGAGGCGCCCGGATGGCAAGGAGAGAGGAGGGCGCATACCCGTTCGTACGTAACCGACGAAAGACGATGCCATCGGGGATGGATCGGCGTCGCAGGTGGATAGATTATTTTGACCGGCCTCCTAAGCCATAGGATCGTCGCATGTTGCGTCATGGGCATCTACTCCAAAAAGAAAAAGTTCTTGCAAAGACAGTGCATCATGACGCCAGCGTTGTCAACGGGCCCTGATGCAACGCGGCATCGTGTCTGGCCGCTGGCGCTGTGGACGCCCCTGAAAAAGGGTGATAGATTTTCGCATCGGAGGTGGGCCGTGCTGCGTCAAATCCGGGTTCGCGATATCGCCATCATTGAAGCCCTCGATCTTGAACTCGACAAGGGGCTCACGGTGATCACCGGGGAGACCGGTGCAGGGAAGTCCCTGCTCCTGGGGGCCGTGGGCCTTCTCCTTGGACAGCGCGCCGGAGCGGAGCGGGTGCGCGCCGGAGCAGTGCGCGGAACTGTGGAGGGCCTCTTCGACCTGTCAGTCCATCCCGCAGCTGCGGCCTTGCAGGAGACCCTCGGTCTCGACCCGGAGGACGAGGATCTCGCTGTGAGTCGGGTGGTGGACGTCTCGGGCAGTCGTAAGCGGGACACTGTGCGTATCGGCGGGATGCTGTCCAGCCTCAAGGCGCTCCGGGCCGTGGCCCGTGACCTGGTGGACGTGGCCAGCCAGCACGAGCAGGTCCACCTCCTCGACGAGGCGCGGCATCGGGCCTACCTGGATACCTTTGCGGGAGCTGGTCCCCTGCTGGAGATCTGCGCCGAGGCCGTAGGGGCCTGGCGCTGCGCGGTCGCTGTCCGGGAGGGGCTGGAGGCCCAGGCAAAGCAACGGAGGGAGCGCCTGGCCTTCCTCGAAGTGGCCTTGGAAGAGGTAGACGAGGGTGCGTGGGCCGACGACGAGGAGGACCGTATCCGGGATGAGATCCGAGAGCTCTCCCACGCGGTGGAGCTCCGATCCGCACTCATGGAGGCCTGCGCCCGGCTCTATGAAGGGGAGTCCGACGTGGTCTCGGAGCTGGGTCGTGTGTCGCAGGACCTGGCAGCGGTGCGTCGCTGGGCGCCGCGCCTCGGAGGGCTCGTGGAGCGCATCGACGGGGCCCGTATCGAACTGGAGGAGGCCGTGTACGAGCTGCGAGACGAGGCCGGCAAGTCCGAACCCGACCCTGTTCGTCTCGATCATCTCCAGGCCCGCCTCGCTTCCGCCGAGCGGCTCTGCCGGCGTTATGGCGCAGACGATCTGTCCGACCTCGTGGCTCGGGCCGAGGGCTGGCGCATGGAGCGGGAGCAGCTCGAGGACCTCGACCTCGAGAGAGGGAAGGCCCAGGCAGCGGAGGCATCCGCGCAGGCCGCGGCGTTGGCCGTTGCGGAGAAGCTCCATACGCTGCGAGCAGACGCAGCGGACCGTCTTGACGCTGCCACCGTAGAGATCCTGGGCCGTCTGGCGATGGAAAAGGCGACCTTCCATTCAGAGGTGGAGTTCAGAGGCCTGGACGGGCTGGATGAGACCGGCAGCGATCGGGTCCGGTTCACCCTGGCCGCCAACCCCGGGGAGCCCCAGCGGCCCCTCGCCGCAGTGGCCTCAGGCGGGGAGCTGTCCCGGATCCTCCTGGCCCTCAAGGCAGCGCTGGCGGATGCGTACCCGGTGCCAATCTACGTCTTCGACGAGGTAGACGCGGGCATCGGCGGTCGCACAGGCCTGGAGGTGGGCCGCATGCTGGCCGCGCTCTCGAGCCAGGCCCAGGTCCTCTGCGTCTCCCATCTCGCTCAGATCGCAGCGTACGCGGATACCCACCTAGTCATAACCAAAGACCTGGAGGGCAAACGGGCCCAGGTCTCGGTGGCCGAGGTGAAGGGCGCGGAACGCGTCGCTGAGCTGGCGAGGATGCAGGGCGCTACGCCGAAATCAAAGAAGGGCATGGCCGCCGCGAAGGAGCTGCTGCAGAACGCGACGAAAGAGCGGAACGCATTGCTCTAAGCCTTTTTCAGATCCACCTTGACCAGCGCGCCCCGTGTGCCCGGATGGGCCAGGAGCACTGCCGCGCCCAGGAACATAGCGAACCAGAGCGTACAAAGCCGCACCAGGAGCGTAGCGGCCACTGCGACGGGCATGGTGGTCATGTCCAGGACCTCGGTAAGCAAGAGCACCATGCTCGCCTCGGTGGCCACGAGGCCTCCGGGGAGCATGGAGACTGCGCCGGCCACGGTGCCGAGTGCGTAGACAAAGGTCGTTGCGAGCAAGGGCGCGTCAGAGACGCCCAGGCCCCGCAGGATCAGCCAGAACGCCAGGCACTCCAGGAACCACGCGGCCGCAGAGAGGATTGTGGCCCAAACCATCGGGCCCAAAGCGAGGAGCGCTGCCATGTTCTCGAAGGCCTCCCGAAGGGGGCCGGCCATCTTCTTCACGCCGGGGAGTCGCTCAGCGACCCAGAGTATCACGCTGGTGAAACGCGGATAGAGGACCGCAAGGACAACCACTCCGCACATCGCTGTGGCTAAGAGCAGAACTTCCCAGCCATAACCGAGGACCCAGACCCCGCCGGTTATCATCAACACAAGGGAGAGGAGGTCAGTGAGGCGCTCCCCAAGAACAACCGGCGCGGTGATGGCCACGGGGACCCCATGGAGTTCCTTGAGGAGGAGGGCCTTGAGCAACTCCCCGAGCTTTCCCGGGGTCATGGACATGGAGAGGCCGGCGAAAAAGACCGCGCCGCTCAGTCCCCGGGGTACGTCCTGACCCAGGAGGCGCAAAAAGTAGTTCCACTTGGTCATGCGCAGCAGGTAGTTGGAGAGGGCCAGGCCCAGGGCAGCGAAGATCCAGCCCGGGTGGAGCCGGCCCAACGCCACGAGGATCTGGTCAGTGTCCGACAAGACCGTGAAGCCTGCGACCACGATGGCCCCCAGGACCAGCGCGATCAAGAGTGGCCTCAAGGCTTTTTTCATAAGGGGAGCTCCGAGACAGCGGCCTCGGTGTCGGGTGTCCTGGCCCGCCATGCCGTGTAGAGCGCGTCCGCTGTCTCGTGGAGAATCGGGTGCCGGAGCGTGGGCGCCAGCTCCGCCAGGGGCGCGAGGACGAAGCCCCGCTCCTGGATGCGCGGATGGGGCACCGTGAGCGTGGGCCCGTCGATTATCCGGTCCCCGTGGATCAGCAGGTCCAGGTCAAGGGTGCGTGGCCCCCACCGGATCGTCCGCTCCCTGCCGAAATCCGCCTCAATGGCGTGGAGCCGTGACAGGAGATCCGCTGGCGAGAGGTCCGTTACGAAGGAGACGGCCGCGTTTACGTAGTCGGGCTGGCCCGGAGGGCCGACCGGGGCCGTTCGATACAGGGAGGAGCGGCGATGTTCCCAGGTGTCGTCCATTTGCTCAAGGACCGCAATTGCAGCCTCGATTATCTCCCTGGGGCATCCAAGGTTCGCGCCGATCCCTATGTAGACACGTTCCATGCGGGGGATTGTGGAGGCGGAGCGGGCGTGAAGTCAAGTCACGCTTGCCTCTGCGCCCCCGCGCGGCTACAGTCTGCGGCAGCGAGGTGCCATGATGTCCAGCAATTTAGCGGAGCAGATCCTGGCGGCAGGGGTGGTAGGGGCCGGTGGCGCGGGCTTCCCGACCCACGTGAAGGCCACCAGCCGGGTCGACACCGTGATTGCGAACGGCGCGGAGTGTGAGCCCCTGATCTATTCGGACCAGATAGTCATGCGCGTCTACGCCCGGGAGACCCTCGCCGGGCTCAAACAGATGATGGACGCGGTGGGTGCAACCCGGGGCATCTACGCGCTCAAGGCCGAGTACGAGGAGGCCCTCGAGGCCCTGACCCCGGAGGCTGCGCGCTACCCCGACGTGGAGATCCAGCTCCTCCAGAGCGTCTACCCCAGCGGCGACGAGCAGATCCTCGTCTACGAGTGCACCGGCCGCATCGTCCCCGAGGGGGGAATTCCCCTGGATGTGGGCGTGGTGGTGGACAACGTGGAGACCCTCCTCAACGTCCACATGGCCACCCGGGGCCGTCCCCTGACCCACAGGACCGTCACGGTTAACGGCGAGGTCCGCCGCCCAGCGGTCTTCCGCCTCCCGGTGGGGACCTCGTACCGGGACGCGGTCGCGGCCGCGGGGGGCACAGACCTCCCCGAAGACGAGATCGCGGTGATCGACGGCGGACCCATGATGGGCAAGATCCGCTTCGGCCTTGAACACTCCATGCGCAAGACCACCGGCGCGCTGATCGTGGTACCCCGGGACCACGAGTACATCGTCCGGCGCACCATGCCCGCACGCACGGAAACCCGACTCACCATGGCGGCCTGCTGCCAATGCCGGGAGTGCACCGACCTCTGTCCCCGTTGGCTTCTTGGCCACGACCTCGAACCCCATAAGGTCATGCGGGCCATCGCCACCCGCAGCAAGATACCCGCATCACAGATCACCCAGGCCCACATCTGCTGCGGCTGCGGCGTCTGCGATATCATCGCCTGCCCCATCGGGCTGTCCCCCCGCAACGTCTTCGCCATGGTGAAGGACCAGCTCCAGGAGCAGCAGGTACCCAACCCGCACCACGCTCAACCCGAGCGGGTGCGGGACTCTTTTGAGTACACCAAGATCCCCAAGAAGCGGGCCCTCGCCCGTACAGGGCTCCTGAACTACTACGGGCCCCTCCACGAAGCGGAGCCAGCGGTCCCGGTGCGACGGGTACGGCTGCTCACGGGACAGCACATCGGCGCGCCCGCAACCCCTGTCGTTGACATCGGGGATCGGGTGAACGAGGGCGATCTCGTGGCCGCTGCAAAAGAGAACTCGCTCAGCACAAATGTCCACGCGAGCATCTCGGGGACTGTCACCGCGGTGACCCCGGACGCAGTCGAGATCGAAGGGTGAACGAGCAATGAAAGAACCGGCCATCGGCGTTATCGAACTCAACAGTCTGGCCCTAGGCGCGGTGGTCACCGACGTGATGGTCAAGCGCGCGGGGGTGCGCATCATGGAGTCACACCCCATCTGCCCGGGGAAGTTTCTGATCATGGTGGCGGGCACGGTGGATGACGTAAACGAGGCGATGGAGGCGGGGCAGCACTACGGCGGCTACACCATGACCGACGCGGTGATCATCGAGAACCTCCATGAGCAGATCCTTCCTGCCATCCAGGGAGCCACCCCGGTCCCGGAGATACGGTCAGTCGGGATCCTGGAGACATTCGCTTCCCCCGCGTGCATCGTCGCCGCGGACGCAGCGTGCAAGGCAGCGGGGATCTCCATGATCGAGATCCGCCTGGCCAACGGCCTCGGGGGCAAGGCCTTCTTCACCCTTACGGGCGAGCTGCACGAGGTGGAGGCGGCCATGACCGCTGGGATCAGTGCCGTGGAGTCGGGGCTCCTCCTCCGCACGGAGATCATCGCCGCGCCCCACGAGCAGCTCGAGCCGACGCTTTACTGAAATGTTTGAGGAATACTGGCATAGCTGGGGGCGAGCGGCCCTCCTGATCATCGTTGCGGCCGCGCTGGTCGCGCTCTGGTTTCTCGGTGACCTCGGCGAACCCGTCTTCGCGCTCGTAGCGCTGGGGACCGCGCTGACAGCGCTCCTGACCCTCATGGTAATGTCCTGCTTCATCAACCTCACCAGCCTGGCGCTCCGGGCCGCATCCCTGTTCTTCGCGGCCGCGATGGTGATCGGGAGTCTGGCCCTGGTCGTGGATCCCCTCCTCCCCGCTCCCGCCCTGGTCGAACGCACCCTGGCCAGCGAGGGCGATCGCCTCACATGGGCCGACGGCGGCCGCGCAGGCACCGCGGTTCTTGTGCAGGTACACGGCGCACCGGGGATACGGCAGGACGGAAAAGACAAGCGCCTGAAGATCCAGATCGACGTTCTCCGGGACGCGATCTTCGACGTGATCTCCTTCGAACTGTTTCGGGAGCCGCGGCCGACCCTCGAGGCAGCGGGCCGAGGAGGAAGCGGCAAAGGCGGGAGCGCCTCGTCCCGTACCGACGCTGTGCGGGAGGTCGTCCTTCCCTCCCCCGGATCCGTGACCCTGGTCCTCGCGGAGATCAAGCCCGCGGCAGCGGCCCCCCTCTCCGTGTCGATTCACCCCGTACGGGTGCCCCCCGCAGCGCGAGCCGAGATCGTGTGGGGCCTCTTTGCCATCTCCCTTTTCCTCGGCGTCTTTGCGGTTCGGGACGGGGTGCAGAGCTTCTTCCCGGTGGCCGGTGCGGGCGCTGTGGCGTTCTTCTATGTCTCAGCGCACAGCCTCGGCCCCTCCGCTGTCCTCGCCACCCTCGGCGGCACGCTCCTGGTGAGCGCGGCGATCGGCGGTGTAGTCGGCCTGCTCATCAACGTCGTGCTGGATCGTCTGTTCGGGGTCCGGGAGCTCGTCGCGTAGCCTTCCTTCGAGGGGTGTGATGCAACTTGATTGACTGAGCAACGGCTTCGGGGTGGAGTCGGGTGGCCCCGGGGGAGCTAATTCCCCGGGGCCACCCGACTCCACTCAGCCCAAAGGAGAAGGCCCAGATAAAGGACGCCAAGACCAGGTGCGCGAAGCCCAGTAACCTGCTCTTTTCATTCATCGGGAACCACCCGGACAGAATCTCGACGATCCTTCTACTATAAGAGAATCAAGGGTGTCTATCCTTCCGATTCCCCCTCCGCCTCTTCCAGAGAAGCGGGCACCTCCACGTCCCAGTTCTCGCCGGAGAGCTCATGGCGGAAGGTCTCCAAATCCGGGGTGACCGCCTTGGGGATGTAGGGGTCGTTCATCAGGCGGACAAATGCGGAGTAGCCGGGGCGGAAGTAGATGGAATCCCCGACCTTGAGGCCTTCCGGGTTCTCGCCGAGGTTCACCACCGTGATGTCGCTGCTGGCACCGGCCACCTGATAGTTATCATTGAGGGGCACCAGGGCTGCGACGTCGGTATCGATCTGGCCGATCGTCAGCAGAGCCCGGTAGCCGCGTTGGCCTGGTTCCGGTACCTTCTCCCCAGGAGTCTCCTTCACCATTTCAAAGGGGGTCTGGCCGCCCGTTTCGCCCGAGGCGACGAGGTTCTTCTCTTTAATCTCCGCGATCTCGCCTTCCACGGTGACCACGTCAGCCCGTAGCCCATGTAGCGTGCCGCCGGTGACCAGATCGGTTCCGAGGAAGAGGGCCTCACCGATGCGGAAGTGATTGATGCCTCGGGACACGCTCTGGTCCCGGAGCAATGACAGGAGGATGCTAGAGCCCGCCGAGACCAGCGGTAGCTTACGCTGGAACTTCAATTCCAGGAGTTCGCGATAGAGGAGCAGTTGTGACATCTGGTCGATGTTGGGGATGGCCCCGGACAGGCAGCCCACCTGGGCCCCGACCCCGACCACCTCAATGCCAGGCAACTTGAATACCCTGTTGTAGAACCTGAGCAGGGTTCCTGGCAGGATGCCTTCCCGCAAGTCCCCCAACTCGATCATAATGACGATGCGATGGAGGCGGTCGTACTTCACCGCTGCTTTACTGAGCGCCCGAATTACCTCGATTTCACTGTTGAGGCTGATATCGGCCAGCCGTACCACGTCTTCCACCACTGTCAGATGAGGCAGGCGGAGATACCATCGCTCCAAATCAGGTAAGACCTCATTGATGGCCCTCAAGTTGTCCAGCCGGGAATCCGCAATTGAGCGGACCCCCATCGCATGCAACGCGCACACCGTGTCCAGGTGACCGCAGACCGCCTTGGTGGCGATACTCCAGGAGGCCCCATGCCGGTCCATCTGTTTGCTGATTACCTCCAGGTTCTCCTTGAGCGCATGAAGGTCTATCGTGATACGATTCATGAGCGATCTCGCCTCATTTCAAGGTATTTATTGGAGAAACCGACGCGCTCATAGAGCCGCCGAGCAGGGTTGTCATGTTCAACATGTAGCTTCATTGCCCCATCGACGCGCTGAAACGCAGCGCGAATCAGACGTTCGCCGATGCCTCGTCCGCGCAGCGCTGGATCCACGGCCACAAAGAGCAGGAGATGCTCTGGGATGTACCCTGCCATGCCGGTATTGAGGATGGTGATACCGCCGACCATGGCACCGCCCTGGAGCGCGAGCACGAGGAAGCCACCCTTACCTTCCGCATCGGAGAACGCGTAGTCGAGACCACGGCGGACATCTTCGATGGTGTCGTGGTAAGGCTTCATCCTGCTGTGAAAGAACTCCACCACGTCCTCGAGAGACAGCCCCTCAGGCAGATCG
>CAYOTU010000005.1:0-24418 GCA_964406905.1 uncultured Myxococcales bacterium
GTTGGGCCTGAGGGCGATCCCCTGCTTGGTCCGTCTCCCACGCGCGGGCGGCGAGAATATGAGGACCGACAGGTCGGGCTTACCCTTGCGCAAGGACTCGATCAGCTTCTTGTACCCCGACTTGTAAACGCTGATGTCGATGGAGCTCTCCTCGGACTTGTTGGTGCCGAAAACCAATAGCACGAGGTCCGGTGCGCGGTGGCCGATCTGCTCTGCCAGGTGGGCGCGGTTGATCCGGTTCAGCGTACCCGCGGTCGCACCCAGGATTCCGAGGGAGTCGAGGACGATCCCCTTCCCGTCGTTCTCCGCGACGATACCGAAGAGGCGCACCTTGCCCTTACCTGTGGTTATCTTGAGATCCAGGTCCCCGGGCGCTGTCTTCACCGAAAACCAGTTCGACGTAGTCCGCGCGCCTGCGGTCGCCACGTCCAGCGGGGCCTCCCCGCCGACCTTCACCGTGAAGGACCCGCCGCCGGCCTGGGAGAGGTAGTAGATCTCGTACTGTGTGATGTCATCCCATGGGCAGCGGGAGTCGCACTCGACCCGGCTCACGGCCCCAGCGCCGCCGGAGAGGAAGGCCTGGGCCCCGTAGCCGTAGAGGCCGTCGCTGATGTTCGGCGTCGTGACCCGCTTGATCTTCCACTTGTCGTCTCCGTAGACCACCGCGCCGGAGATCGCGTACCAGGGAGCGGTCTTGGCAGGGAGGAAGAAGCCGGGGCCGCCGTTGCCGAACTGCTTCTGAAGCCCCCGGCGCAACGCTCCGACGACCTGATCCCCCATGATCAGGGAGTCGCCGAAAGCTGCGATGCGAGCCTTCTGCCCCATGGGGATCATCTCAAGCTTCTGGAAGAAGGTGTCCAGCCCCCGCAGTCGGCACTTCTGGGCGCTGCCGATGCGACAGTTCTCCTGGATCGGCGGAATCTTGTCCAGCGCGTCGGCTGCCGCGCCGCTGCCCAACTCCCGAAGGAGGGCCATGGTTCCGCCCACCACACCCGCGTCGACCAGATCCGTGTCGCCAGCTATTATGCCGCCCAGGACCTGAAGCAGATGCTCCAGCGCGTCGGGGCTGACGGGCGTGCTCCCCTCGTACCGAGCCGAAGTCTCCCGGGCATCCGCTACGACCTGCTCGGCCGAAGGGGCCGCAGGGGTCTCCGCTGCCGCAGCCGCCAGCTCTTTGTCCAGTGCGGCCAGCTCGTCCTCAAGGCTATCCAGGGTCTCGTCAAGCTCGTCCTCCTCGACGATCTCGACCTCCTCCTTGTCCGCGTCCTGGAGGGCCGCAAGGGGGTTGGGCCAGCTCACGCCCTCCTGGGTGGCCCCAAGGTAGATGAGGCCGAACAGGGCGAAGGTGGAGACGGCCCAGGCCGCCTTGCTGGAGAAACCGGGGATGGGCGTTCCGTGTTTCATTCAGCCTCCTCTGCGCCGGGCTCCGATCGAACCCGGGGAAAAGATTTTAAAAATCATAGCCGAAGATGGACAAATGCACGACCGATTAATAGATTTGACGGGTGGGTGGGTTATCCTCTGATCCACGAGCACCCAGGGGGCGTCGATGCGATCAATCCTGTGCACCATCATCCTGTTGCTTTTTTCCACGCCAGTGCGGACCGTGCCAGCGGCGGAACTTCACCCCATCGCCATCCTGGAGTCGAAGGCAAATTTCGACGCGCTGAAGGTAGCAGGGGTGGACCACGCCCGAGGCGTCGCCTGGTGGACGGCCCTGGCGGACGACCTCGGCCTGCCCTTCCGAGTCATGGACGACGCGGCCCTGGCCGAGGGAGTCGGGGACGCATCTATATTGATCGTCATAGGCGCGCCGTCCCTGACCGACGCGCAGGTGGACGCTATCCAGGTGTTCAACACCGCGGGTGGCGCTGTGCTCCTGGTCGGGATGCCCGGACAGCTTCACGCGGACGGCACCCCACGGGAAACTCCACCCGCTATTTCCCTGGCCGGCATCACCGATCCCGTGTCCTTCGAACCCGAGGATGAGGGGGCAGCCAATTTCACCCTTCGCCTGTCGAGCCCCTTGGGTCTGGTGGTGGAGCCCGCACTCCGCCTCGAGGTGGCTAACGCCGGCCTCCTCTGGGCCGCTACGCTGGCGGAGCCCGCTGGATACTGGGTTGACTGGAGCATGATGCCCCTCCTGGGCGATCCCCCTCTCCTCAATGCCTCAGCAGCGGTCGCACTGACCGAGGGCACTGGAGGCCGTGTTGCGTGGCTGGGCGCGCCGCCCGAAGCGATCACCGAGGTCAACGACCAGAACGTATCGGCCCGGCGGATGTCTCTACAACTCCTGCGCTGGCTCCTTCGGAAACCCTGGGTCCACAAGGGTTGGTGGCCTCTGGGCCTGCGGGCAGCGACCGTGCTCACCGCGGATGTCGAGACCTACTTCGAGACCGGTGAGGCCATCGCACTAATGTTGCACCGGGAGGCGGTCCGCGGCTCCTTTTTCCTCCTGGGGGACCTGGCGAAGGAGTACCCCTACGTGGTGGAGGCCCTGGCCGAAAACGGGGACGTGGGCTCCCACTCCATGCACCACAAATCCTTCAAGGGGCGCACTGGGGATGACCAGCGGGCCGAAATCCAAGAGGCCATCGCGGATCTCCACGGCCTGGGCATCCGGCACGTGGAGGGCTTCCGCCCTCCCAAGGAGGAGTTCGACATCTCCACCCTCCAGGTGGTCGCAGAGGAGGGCCTGGGCTTCATCTACGGCAACCTCGCGTATGATCGAGCTTGGCCCATCCGCCGCACGGTGGGCGAGTTACATCTCTGGCAATTCGCCCGCATCGTTCCCGACGACTACAATCTGGCGGTCCACTACGGGGCCAACACAGCCGCTACCTACACGGCAGACTTTATGGAGTGGGGCCAGCGGATCTTTGATCTGGGCGGCCTCTACCCGTTCAGCTTTCACACAAACTATCTGGGCCTGGAAAAATACGTTGAAACCATAGGCCGGTTCATCCGCTGGGTGAAGCACCAGCGAATCTGGATCGCAACCTTTTCGGACATCGTCCGTTGGGTCGAGGCCCGGGAGTTGGTGGACCTGACCGTCCGGGAGCACCCGGCCACCATGGAGGTCACCCTGACCAACCGCGGCACCGAAACCGTAGCCAGCTTCCCCCTGGTCTACCTGGGGACTACCAACGGCGCCCCCGTAATCCTCACCGAAACAGACGGGATCGTGCTGCGCGCCCGAGAGGACTTCGGTCACCTGATCCTGGTGGACCTCGCACCCGGCGACTCCAGAACGATTATTATAAAAGACAGGTAATTCAGCGCGCGGCCAGCGTTGTCTCGTACTCGTTGAGCAGGGTCAGGTAGATCTGCTCTACAAGTTCGTGGTTATCTCGGCAGACCCGCTCGAGATTCCGCCGGTAAAGATACGCGCGAGGCCCGGCGTCGTTCCCCTTGGGATAAACAGTCTCGCACATACGCAGGACGCTCTCGTTGCCCCGGGAGGTCCGGCTAGGCAGATCGCGGACCCGGAGTTGCCGGCCTCCGAGGGCCTCGGCCGCCTGGGGCGGTAGCATGTCGATCGCATCCGAGGCTGCCTTGCGAAACTTCTCCCATGAGGGGCGGTGGGGACGAAAGTAGTTCTCGCTGTCCAGGCGGGCGGCCCGGCGGTACCAGAAGTCGGCCAGCTCGTCCCGTCCCATAAACTCGTAGACCATCGCGCGTACGAAGGAGGCGTGCCCGTCGTCCCGATCCAACTCAATGGCCGCCTGGACCATCTCTTCAGCCTCAGCGATGCGGCCGACCTCCAGGAGGGCCTCGGCCCGCTTGGCCTGGGCCAGGGACCAGTCCGGTGCGAGATCAGATCCTCGCTCATAGGCCCGCAGGGATTCGCGGAACCGTCCCCCCTCGGAGAGGGAATCTCCGTACGCTACCCAGATCCGCTCCTCTCCGGGATACCGGCGCAAGGCCCGGCGACAAAGACGCCGCGCCCGCTCGGGTTCTCCCTCCTCCAGAAGCCAGTCCACGCGGTCGAGAACCTCTTCCACGGACAACTCGCTGCTTGTCCGGCCGACATCCGATCCCATAGTGAAGCTCCCTCTTCCCAGTAGAGGAAAGGTAGCAGAACGCGCCGCTGATTTCAACCTCGGTCGGCCCAGAGGCATCCGCGCTGTAGAGGTTTTCAGTCCAACCCAGCCAGCGTAGCCGACGGTGCCCGGTCCCGTTCGTGCCCCTGCCCCTGACTTTGCGATCCCCCTGACCGTCCCTCCATCCATGGTTGACATTCGACTGATCCGCGATAGATTCGGGGGAGTGGAGGTAGACATTGCAGACTGATCTTCGTGAAACCTTTCCGCATACCTGGACGCAGACCATGGTCAGGCGGATGGGCTACCGAATCCGGATTGGACGTTCAGTCCGGATCCCCTACTCCTTTCAACTCCCCGTGGGCCTCCGCGCAACCCACCGGCGGGTCCACCCCTATGAGGGCCTCCTGCCCTCGCTCCTGCACGGCAGTCGAATCCCCACCCGGGCAGCGTCCCTGGACATTGAGGTCCAGCGGGCGAGCATGACCCAGGTCTACCTGCGCCTGGACTGACGTAAGATGGGGCGGCGATCGCTGGTCCGTGGCCGCTTGATATGGCGCATGGCCTGGCGGCTCCTGCGCTCCCGCAAGGGCTCCTACCTCTCAGCGGTGACCCTGATCTCCCTGACGGGGGTGATCCTGGGCGTGGCCTCCCTTCTTGTTATCTTCTCGATCACCTCAGGCTTCGAAGAGGTCTTCCGGGACAAACTCCTGGGGGTCTACCCCCACGCCATCGTCATCGGCGGAGGAGCGGATGTCGTTGACTACCGGCAGACTGAACGCCTTCTGCTGGACATCGAAGGGGTGACCCACGCGTCCGCGGCCACCTACGACGAGATGATGATCTCCCACCGCGGCCGCCGCGCGGGGGTGCTCATCAAAGGTATCCAGCAGGGGAACTCACCAGCCAACGTACAACTCCAGAACCGGCTGCAAGGCAACGGAGACCTGGACTCGCTGAACCGTTCACTGGAGGTGACCCGCGCAGGCCGGGAGATCCGGGCATCCCGCTCCGTTGGCGGCGTGGACTGGACCGTGGTGGCCTGGCCCGACGGTCCACTCCAGGTCCTGCCCCCCTGCGTAGAGGAAGCCCCGGAGAAGGACGCGCTGGTGCGGATCCAGCTCGCCCCGGGCACAGCGGGGGAAATAGCCATCGAGGATGGACTCGAATCCCAGGTCGTGACCATCGGACCAGACGACGAAGGCCGCAGCCCCTATGTCCGTGTCTTCGACGGTTTCCTGGGGATTCAGATAGGTGACGACGTCTACCTGGAATCCACCGAGCCCGGCGGCCTCTACACCATCGTAATACATAACGCACACCGCCACTCCCGAATCGAGGACCGGTCGCCCCGCCGGGCAGAGTCCCCAGCGACGGTCCGCCTGATCAATGCCACCGACGGGCCACTGGTGCTAGCGTCCGGCGACGCGCACGAACGGGTCCTCCCCGGCGCGGATGCGCACATCCAGGTGGCAGCGCACCGGCTCCCCGGCGTAATTCTTGGAATCGAGCTGGCCCGCACCCTCAGAGTCGAGACCGGGGACGAGGTCAACCTCGTCTCCCCCCTCCAGGGCATGAGTCGTTTCTTCCGGTCCGCGCCGGGCACCCGTCCTATCGCAGACCGCTTCAAGGTCGTGGGAATCCTGGATCTGGGCTTCTACGAGTACGACTCCCGCTTGGCGATCATCGACTTCGATCAGGCCCTGCGCTTCCTCCACCGAGGGGATCGGGCCCGCTGGGTCGAGGTAACCACTGAGGACATCCTGGACCTGGACGACACGCTCGAACAGGTCGAAGCGAGTCTGGCCCTGTTCCGCCTGGACGACCTGCATGCGGCCGCTACAACGATGGCCGAGCGCACCACCCGGATCCAAGAGGGCCTCTCCCCGCCCGCGGAAGTAACGGGTGGCGTAGAGCGGCTGGCCTGGTTGCAGGACCTGGTAGAGACCGTTCGGTACGGACCGACTGACATGATGACCCTGGGGGTGCGGCAGGACTACCGCATCGTGACCTGGCGGGAAATGAACCGGGCCATGTTCAGCGCAATGCAGCGCCAGCGCTTGGTCCTCTCCCTCTTCTTCCTGATTATCATCATGGTGGCCGCGTCCAACATCGTGGGCAGCCAGACGATGATGGTTCGGGAAAAGCTCAGGGAGATCTCAATCCTCAAGGTCCTGGGCCTCACCCGCCGGGACATTCGCAACATCTTCACCATCCACGGCCTCGCCATCGGTGGGGGCGGCGCTGTCCTCGGTCTCGGCGTTGGCGCGGCTATCGGCCTGGCCCTCGATCGCATCGGCTTCCCCCTGGATCCGGTCGTCTACTACGTGTCCCGCCTGCCCGTGACCCTTCGCTGGGGAGACATGCTCTTCGTAACAGCGTCCGCCGTGTTATTGGTCTTTATCGCTGTCATCGTCGCAGCGGCCCAGGCCGCGCGGCGCACGCCCGTCGAGGGCCTCACCGAATTGGAGTAACATCATGTCTACACCACCGACCATCCAGGACCTGGAGCCCGGCAGCAACGTCGAACTGAAGGCCATGATCCAGGATCTGAGCCTGCGCACGACCAAGACGGGCAACTCCTACCTGGCCCTCACCCTCCAGGACAGCACCGGCCGGATCGCCGCCCGGATCTGGGACGAAGCGAAGCGACTCCATTCGCTGGTGAAGAACGGCGACGCTGTCACGGTGCGAGGCATGGTGGAAACCTTCGGGAACCACATTCAACTCAACGTCAAGCGGCTGGAGGCCCATCCCTGGGACGAGGAGACCCGGCGGCTCCTCCTCCCCTCCTCCCGGCGGGATCCTGACACCATGTGGGCCGAACTGCACGCGGCCATCGCGGGGATCGCTGACCCTGAGTTGCGGGCCTTCCTGGAAACCTTTGTCGAGTCGGAAGGGATCCGTGAGAGCTTCCGCACCGCGCCAGCGGCCAAAACGGTACACCACGCGTGGGTCGGGGGCCTCCTGGAGCATACCGTGTCAATGCTGGCCGTAGCAGAGGCCCTCGCTGACCACTACCGGCCCATGGTTCCGGCCCTGAACAAGGACCTGCTCCTGGCCGGGGTCGTCCTCCATGACGTGGGCAAGACCGTTGAGTTGGGGGGCGGGGGGGGGCTGGAGTATACCACCCGCGGCCGCCTCCTGGGACATATGGCCCTGGCGATGCAGATGCTTGAGCGTCACCGGGCAGCGGGGCAGCCCCTGTCCGAGGAGACCCTGGACCGCCTGGTCCACCTGGTCCTCTCGCACCACGGCGACAAGGAGAAGGGCTCACCGGTGAACCCTGCCACAGCCGAGGCGCTGCTGCTGCACCAAATCGACATGATCGACTCTCGAATGGCCATGGTAGCCCGGATTCTGGATGCGCCGGGGCCTGACGGCTGGACCCAGTACGACCGCTTCCTGGGGGGGGCAATGTATGTGACTGCGCAGCCCGCGAATCCCAGCCGGGAGCCTGCGACCGTGGAACCGACCGATCCCAGCCGGGAGCCTGCGACCGTGGAAACCGCGCCGACGCCACAGCCAGCACCGAAGCCGAAGAAACCCACCCTATTCTGAGCTTATCCCGAAGAAGTCCTCCTCGAGGCGGACCTTCTTCGTCTCGAAATCCTCGCTGAGGGTCTCCCACTCCTCCATGTCACGATTCAGGGCTGCGATCAGGTCTCCGTGTTTGCTTGTCAACTCCAGGGCAGCGTTCGCGTCTTCGTAACTCGCTGGGTCTGCCAGGACTGCCTCCAGAGCGACCAGAGCGGTCTCAGACTCCTCGATGCTCTGCTCCAGCTCATTGAGTCGCTTCCTGGACGGCCCCAACTCCCGGTGCAGCGCCTGCCTGAACTCAGCCTCTCGCCGCCGCCGCTCCTTCTCCAACTCCCGTGGCGTCGGCTCGGACGATGACGACTTGGGGGAAATGGCCGAAGACCGTAGCGGGGCCAACGCTGTTTCGTCCTGCTCGCGCTTCCACTGGTAGTAGGAGTAGTTCCCTGGGAAATCCGCCAGGACGCCGTACTCTAACTCCAGGGTACGTGTAGCCACCGCGTCGATGAAGCGCCGGTCATGGGAGGTAAAAAGGAGGGTGCCCTGGTACTGTCGCAAGGCCTCCTCCAGCACCTCCCTGGACTCGATGTCCAGATGATTCGTAGGCTCGTCCATAAGGAGAAGATTCGCCGGTCGGATCAGGAGCTTGGCCAGCGCCAGCCGGCTCTTTTCGCCGCCGGAGAGGTACGAGACCATCTTGTCCGCGTCCTTCCCCGAGAACCGGAACGCGCCCAGGAGATTGCGCATCTCCGAGACGGTCCCGGTGCTGTCCGTACGCATGGCCTCCTCGAATGCCGTGCGCGTGGGATCCAGCACCTCGAGCTGGTGCTGCGCGTAGTAGGCCACGTCTACGTTGTACCCAAGCTCCGCTGCGCCACCCGTGGGCTGAAGCCGCCCGGTAATAATCTTGAGGAGAGTGCTCTTTCCCGCACCGTTGACGCCGACCAGGGCCACCTTCTCCCCTCGGAATAGCTTGAAGGACATGTTCTGGAACACCGGCCCGTCGCCGTAATCCTTGGTCAAGTCCGAGATGCTCAACACGTCCGCACCGGACCGCACCGGCTGGGGAAACTGGATCCGGATCGACCCCTCAGCGCTCCGCGGGGCCTCAAGGCGCTCGATTCGTTCCAGACTCTTCATACGACTCTGGACCTGCCTGGCGCGGTCCTTCCGCACCCGGTTCCGCACTATGAAGTCCTCGAGCTGACGAATCTGGATCTGCTGGTCCCGGTAGTGCTTCTCCGCCAGACGCTCCTCGTCAGCCTTCTTTTCACGATACGTGTCGTAGTCTCCGCTGAACTCCTTGACCCGTCCCAGGTCCACCTCGATGATGCGCCTGATCGTGCGGTTGAGGAACTCCCTGTCGTGGGCCACCATGACCAACGCGCCAGTGAAACGTGTCAGGTAGCGCTCGAACCAGAGCAGGGATTCCATGTCCAGATGATTCGTGGGCTCATCCAGGAGGAGGAGCGCTGGCCGACCGACCAGGAGCCGGGCCAGCTCAGCGCGCATCTGCCAGCCGCCGCTGAACTTACACAGCGGTTCGGAGAACGCGGCCTCCACAAAACCCAGCCCCGCCAGAATCGCTCGGGCCTCTCCGGCCAACCCGTCGCCGCCGAGGTTCTCATAGAGGGTCTCCTGCGTGACAAGCGCGTCCAGGATGCGGGGCGCGTCTGCTTCGGTCGCCTCGGAGACCTGCCTACGCAGCTCAGCCAAGCGCTCCCGGGCCTCGTGCCACCCCGGCATTCCGGCGAGGACCTCCGTGAGGAGGTGCCCGTCCCGCTGAGACACGATCTCCTGGCGGAGGTAGCCGATCCGCGCGTCCTTCGCCCGGTTGACATCCCCTTCGTCAGGGCTGACCTCCCCCGAGAGGATCCGGAAGAGGGTTGTCTTTCCGCTGCCGTTGCGGCCCACCAGGCCGACGCGGTCCTGGGGTCCGATGCGGAAGCTGACCCCCCGAAAGAGGGGCTTCTCGCCAAAGGATTTCGACACATCCTGCAGGTGCAGCATCGCTCGTCTCCGTCCCCGCAATCAAAGGGGTTCACATCCGGGCGGACGGCAGTATAATACCCCGTCTCGGACCTGTGAAGGACAAGTAAAGGACGAGTCTTCATGCACCCTCAACTCCGCCTGCGGCCACTGATCGCCGCTTTGCTCCTTGCCGCTATCTTTCTGGGCACGGCCGAGGGCCTGGGCGCACTCTTCGACAGCGGTACCGGCCTATTCTGCCTCTCTCTCTCTGCATGGATCCTGGTGGCGATTCCCCTGGGCATGGGCGCGCTGGCGGCCCTGCTTGTGGTTCATGTCCTGTCCGAGAGCAACGCACGGGCGGCAGCGGCCCTGGACACAGCCCTGGGCGACGCGAATCCCGGCCGGTTCTGGCCGACTGGTTTCCTGATAGGCCTCGGAGGCCTCCTGTACACCGGACCCTTTGCAGGCAGCATCACCAGGAAGGCCCTGGAGCGCATCACCGAGGAGGGCCTGGCGCGTCTCCTCTCGGGCCTCGGGACCCTGGCGATCCTGGGCGCGCTGGCTGTTGCGTGGATGATAGCCGCGTGGATCCTGGTACGTTTCGTCGGCCGTCGCCTGCGCACAGCTCCGTCCGTCGCTGACCTCGCCGCCTGGACCCTGCTTCCGCCAGTTATCCTCTGGAGCCTCATCCTCTACCGTCTCCACGGGGAACACCTCGGTCCCCTGGTCCGGCCCCTTGGTTGGGTCCTCCTTGTGCCCCTGGGGCTCCTGCTATGGAGCCCGCTGGCACGCGTCGAGCGAGGCTTGCTGCGATGGATCGTCCCCGTCCTGGGCGTACTGGCGAGTCTCCCGGTGGTGGTAGCCGCTGTTCACACGTCCACCAACGAGGAGGGCGCAGGCCTGCCCAAGCTCCCCTACACAGCAGCCATGACCTCTACCTTCCGAGGAATTACGGACTTTGACGGCGACGGTCACAGCGGCCTCTTCGGCGGCGGGGACTGCGCACCCTTCGACGAAGAGATTCATCCCAGCGCCCGGGACATTCCCGGCAACGGAACAGATGAGAACTGCGACGGCGAGGACTCAGAAAAGCGTAGCGGGCTCCAACTCGGAGATCCCGTCAAGCGCATCCTGCCGGATGCCCGGCGCTACAACGTCATCGTTGTGCTGATTGACGCTCTACGCGCTGACCACATGCACTACCTCGGCTACGAGCGGGAGACCACCCCGCAGCTCGACATCCTGGCGGACGAATCCCTGGTCGCGGAGCAGGCATTCTCTCAGTCGTCCTGCTCCCGAAAGTCGATGCCTTCGCTCTTCACGGGGCGCTATCCCCAGTACATGGACTGGGACCGGAGTCAGCGTTACTACGGAATTCGGGAGGAAAACTACACCCTCGCTGAGTTCTTCAGCGATCAGGGCTACCAGACCGTGGGGGTCGTCAACGCCTGGCTGAAAGATCGCCTCCGGGGCTTCGGTCAGGGCTTCGATGAATATATCGAGATCTACAGCCGGAATAACTGGAAACAACTGTCCAACCGCTCCAGCCCCATCGCTATGGTTCGGTCCATCGAGTTTCTGGAGCATCGAAATCCGGACAAGCCCTTCTTCATGTTCACCTACCTGGAGGACGCTCACCACCCCTACAAAAATCACGCCCCCCCCGCCAGACACTTCGGGCACAGCGCAAAAGACCGGTACGACGGGGAAATCTCCTACGCTGATGCGTGGGCAGGATTCTTCTTCGAGTACCTGAAGCAGAAGGACCTCTGGGACGACACCATCATCGTGGTCCTCTCGGATCACGGCGAGGAGTTCAAGGAACACGGGATGTCACAACACTGCAAGCAGCTCTACAGGGAATCCATCAACGTGGCCCTGATGGTAAAGATCCCGGGGGTACGCCCAGCATATATCAAGCACCCCGTGGGGCCGGTGGATGTCTTCCCCACCCTGCTGGACGCCACGGGCCTCGAATACGACCGGGAATCTCTCCAGGGTGTAAGCCTCTTTGCCACCCTCGATGAGGACCAGGACGAGCGTTCCAGCCGCCCCATCTTTGGCTACGTCCGGCCCGGAAAGGGCGACGACGATAGATCCCACACGTTTATCCTTGATCGCTGGCACTACATCCGCAACGCGGGCACCGGTCACGAGGAACTCTTCGACTGGCACAAGGACCCCGCCGAGAAGCGAAATCTGGTCAAGAACAAGACCCAGCAGTTGAAGAAAATGCGCCGCCTCATGGACCAGTTCCTGGGAAAAGCTAACCTGAAATAATATGGGACGGGCTCTCCGCTCGCTGCTCGATATCACCATAGATCATAAATATAGATAGATCGCCCCAGTATCCGGGTTGGCTCAATCTCCCGGTACGCCGCGTAGCCGTCGCCCCCATCAGAGCCGTGGGGGTGCGCCTTCCTGCCTCCGACGGCCGCTCCCTCACGGTCACGGCTCGGTCATGTCCATCTCGTTGCTGTGGAAACATTGGGCTCCGATCAACACTCCCACCACCAGACGCACGGGTGACCGGGGATGGGCAAGATTATCTTCAGGAGAAAACAGTCGACATCATAGGTCACCACTCTGGTGGCGAATCAGAAATCCAGAGCTTGGTTGACAGCCCCTGAAAAGGAACAAATAATTGGTCGATTGGGTTTGTGCCTGGGAGCCGTGATATTTCACGGGGAGATCAAGTTAGCGATGAAAACAAAACATTGCATCAACAAATTGCTTCTCATTGCCCTCATGCTCTGTGGCCAGGCCTGGCCCGCAGTGGGAAGCGAAGGGGACGGACTGCGGCTCGTGGAGCACGTGGTAGATGGAGATACCCTGGTGTTGGAAGGTGGGGCCCGGGTTCGACTGATCGGCGTGGACACGCCTGAGACCAAGCATCCCGAGATACCGGTGCAGCGCTTCGGCAAGGAAGCCTCCGAGTTCACCCGTAACTTCTGCGAGGGAATGCGGGTCCGGCTGGAACAAGGCCCTGAAAAGAAGGACAAGTACGATCGGCTGCGGGCCTATGTCTGGGTAGACGATGTGCTGCTGAACCGTGAGCTCATCCGCCGTGGCTACGGCTACGCTACCACCCGCTTTCCGCACCCGCGCATGGACGACTTCCTGAAGGCCGAGGAAGAGGCAAGGGCAAAGCGGTACGGTCTATGGAACGATTCTCCACTGGATGGCAGGGTGGCGAACCTGGTAATGCGATGGACAGGCCTCAGCACAGAGGGAAAGCGGCTCCTGGAGAAACGCTGGGATCGCCTGCTGGAGACCCATCCAGCTCCTGTGCAAAAGGAGAACCCCCAACAGGAAGAGGACAGGGCTGCTGTCGGTAAGCGCCCTCCCCTACCCGAGGGCGTGGTCTCCTGGATAGACGCGACAGACCATTACGGGGAGAGCATCACCGTGGAGGGGAAGGTGATCGCTACGCACAACAGCGGCAAGGCCTGTTTCCTGAATTTTCATCACAACTGGTCGAAGTATTTCACCGTTGTGATCTTCAAGAACGTGTTTCACGAGTTCCCGAAAGCCCCGGAAGAGCTCTTCCTCAACCGCAAGATCCGGGTGAAGGGCCTGATCAAACGCCATAAAGACAAGCCGGAGATCTTGATCGAATCCGCTGACCAGATCGAGATCGTGGAGGAGCGCTAGACCTCCTCGAAGACGACAGGGAGGAAGCATGCGGACCAACATCGCCCGGCGCTGGCTCTTGCCCCTCCTGATCGCTGTCCTCAGCGGCGCGGCGGGCTGCCGCTTGTCCCCCGCGGACGGGGACGAAGTGCGGGTCGAGATCCGAGGGCCGGACCACGATGCCCCGGACCGCTTCGCGGTGATCATGGCCCGGACGGACGGGACCGTTCAGACGTGGGTCTGCGGCGAAGAATTGGCCCCGGACGAGTGTACAGCGGACGGGATTCTCCTCCATGAAGGTGCGGCCCCGGATAGCCTCGTGGTCAAGGCCCCCGGACACAGAACCCGGACGCTTACCGGGTCGGAACTCGAACCTTCGTCCGGTCGAATCGTCGTTGTTCTGGAGGCCCTGCCCGCGCCCGAGATCACCGAAGACTACGCCACCGGGTTCACCACGGACCAGGATCTGGACGCGCTGACAGCGCTGGCCTGGCCCGCGGACACTGAGTTGGGACCAGTTTACGTGATCAAATTCCTGATCATAGGCATCGGCCCCGACGCGCCGGGCCCGCCGACCCTGTACCTCCAGGACACCCTCCACCACCCGATCCATCTCGACTTTGCCCGGGACGTCCTGGGCCTCCCCCTGACACCGCAGAGCTTTGTCGAGGAGACCTATGTGGGCGAGGACCGCAGCATGATGGCCGGATCCCTGCTGGTCCACCCGACGATCCACGCGGAGGCCATTTCCTGGGGACACTCCCTCTCCGCACCGGTGCTGGTGACCTTCTTCCCCTCGGACGACCTCAGCCCCGCGCAGGCCTTGCTTGCCTTTGGGATCATCGAGGAAGGCCTGGGGTTCCTGCCCCTCGGGGGAACCGAGCACCGCCTCGCCTACCTGCCCGCGGGGAGCATCCAGGAGGAGCAGCTCCATGATCACATGGACGCGTTCCGGCGCCGGGGCGCACCCTGGATCTTCCACCGGGAGATGGCCGCGGTTGTGGACATGCAATTCCTCAACCCCGGGGTCGCGTTCGGCACCCTGCGCCTCCTCACCCCGGAGCAGCTCGAGATGGAGGTGGTCTCCTGGACCGACATCCTCGTCCTGCCCCGCCTCCCCGCTGTCCTGCCAGTGGTCGGGGGGACGATCACTGAAGAATTCCAGACCCCCCTCGCACACGTGAACGTCGCGGCCCGAAACCGAGGGACCCCAAACATGGCCCTGCCGGGCGCGTCCGAGGATCCCAGGGTGGAGCCCCTCCTCGGCAAACTCGTGCGCCTTGAGGTGGATACGGGGGACTTCTCGCTCCGGGAGGCCACTCTTGAGGAGGCCCAGGCCTTCTGGGAGGAGAACACCAAAGCCCCCTTCATCCCGGAGTATGACGACGAGATGACCGGGCTCCCGGGCTTCGACGACCTATACTTCGATGACTGGATCTCCGTGGGGGTCAAGGCCGCGAACCTCGCTGAGCTACACCGGCTGCTCCCGGAGAACGCGCCCGATGGCTTTGCTATCCCCTTCTCTCATTACGAAGCGTTCATGACAGCGAGCCGGGCCAACTCTGAGCTCTGCAACGAGGCCCGGATCGACTGTGTCGAGGAGGGCCGCGCCGAGGCCACCTGTGACGCGGCCCATGCAATCTGCGGGAACATCGGCGTCGCGGCGCCGGACCTCTGGGCATACGCGGACGCGCTCCTCGCTGACCCACAGGTTCAGGGAGACTCGGTGATACGGGAGGCCGTGCTGGACGGCTTGGTCTACGTCATCGGACACGTACCGGTGGACGAGGACTTCGGCGCGGCCCTCGACGCCCGGGTGGCGGAGGTCTTCGGCGACGCGAAGGTGCGCCTCCGCTCGAGCACCAACGCGGAGGACCTGCCAAACTTCAGCGGAGCGGGGCTCTACCGATCTGTCTCCGCGTGGGCGGAGGGTGACAAGAAGGCCTCATCTCGGGTCCGGAAGGTCTGGGCGTCGGCCTGGTCCTTCCGCGCTGTCGAGGAACGGGCCTGGTGGAACATCGACCACTTCGCTGTACGCATGGGTGTGGCCGTGAACCAGGCTTTTGTCGACGAGGCAGCCAACGGCGTGCTCATCACCCGAAACATAGCGGATCCCACAGTGGAGGGGATGTACGTAAACGTCCAGCAGGGGGAGATCTCAGTGACCAACCCGGAGGACGGCGCGTTGCCAGAGGTCTTCAGCATGATCCAAGGCCCGGGGGGTGTCATCCAGGTGGCCCGGGCTGCCTTCTCGAGCCTCTCCCCCGACGCGCCGATCCTCTCGAAGGACGAAATCACCGACCTGTTCTGGAACGCGTGGAAAGTGCAGCAACACTTCGCAAGACTCTACAACCAGTCCGAGGCCTTCCTGGCCATGGACCTTGAATTCAAGTTTCACGGTCCCGACCGGACCCTGTCGATAAAACAGGCACGGCCCTACACCGTCGCTGAATAACACTTGGCCCTCAGATTGGATTTAGTTAGACTACTCCAGCCTGAAAGATAGCCCCCAGCGGAGGTAGTCCATGAAGCGCTTGCTCCCTGTCCTCATCTCGATGTACCTGCTCCTGCCTGCGGCCTGTGACAACAATGGAGACGCTGGCCCCGGCGGGACGGACACCCCGGCCCCAGCAGAGGACACGGCTGAGCCGGACACCATAGAGACGGACACGGTCCCAGACGCTACAGAGGACACCGCACCACCCGAGGATCTGATCCCCGAGGACCAAGTCCCCTGGGACCTGGATCCTGACCCGGGCTGCAACGGAGACTTCTGCGCCGCCGGCCCGGACCATGCGCCGAACCCGGCCGAATGGGGCCCCTTTCCCGTGGGCGTCACCACCATGACCGTGGACCTCCTGGATAACGAGGGAAAACCCAGATCCTTGCGTGTGGAGATCTGGTACCCCACTACGGAAGATTTCCGGGACGGCCCCTTCGAAGAAATCAACATCTACAAGGACGCGCCGGACGAGTACAAGCCCTACATCGAGGTGGCCAAGGACGAGGTGCCGTCCATCGAGACAAAGGCTGTGCGAGATTCGCCCGTGCGCCGGGGCGACGGCCCTTACCCTATCGTCCTGTTCAGCCACGGCGCGTACGGCGTGCGCTACCAGAGCGTCTTCTTCACGATTCCCCTGGCCAGCCACGGCTACATCGTCGCGTCCATGGACCACCCGGGCAACACCCTCTACGACATCCTCGCGTTCGGCTACGACCTGGACGTGGTGGTCATGTCGGCAATGGATCGCCCCACGGACGCGATCATGACCCTGACCGCGGTGACCCACCGCAACGAGGTCCCGGACGACCCGTTCTACAAGTCCATGATCACGAATCAGATCGGCATGTCGGGGCACTCCTTCGGCGGCTTCCTGAGCCTCCTGATGGGGAGCCTGGATCCGCGCGTCAAGGCCATCATCCCCATGTCCCCGGCCTCGGGCTGGCTGGATCTAATGGGCTACCCCCCCACCGAACTGAAGATCCCGACCATGCTCATGGGGGGCCTGATGGATAAGACCCTGTCCCCGGATCAGGATCTCCTTCCTTTGTGGCCCAAACTGCCCCCGCCCAAGGGCTTCCTGCGGTTCCACACGGGCGGGCACTACACCTTCTCAGACATCTGCTCCCTTGACCTCATCAAGGTGGCCGATATCCTGGACTTCGGGGATGCGGAGGACGCACTCGAGGACGGCTGCGGCGAGGATAACCTCCCCGTCGCGATCGCACATCCGCTCATCAACCAGATGGGCATCGGCTTTTTTAATTACTACCTGCGGGGCAGCACAGGCTCGCTACAGTACTTTGACCAGGCAGCGGGCGAGCCCTGGACCGACGAGATGCTCTACGACTGGGTAGGGGAGTAGTAGGGGCATGGACCTCAGGGTTCCTTGGCGGCTGCGGGGCGAGGCAGCCCTGCCCAGGCCAGCTGTCGCCCGGCCGAACTCGACGGACGTAAAGTCCGACTCGCCCGGCCGGACCGCCTTCGGCTCGACACCTGACCTCGGGCAGGACAACCTCACCCTCGCATCCGACTGCGTCACCCTTCGGCCCATGCCAAGAGATTGCCAAAAACTCAATCAGAACCGGGAGCATCTTGTCGACCGCCGTGTGTGGTGCTTCAGCCCCGAATTCGTTCGGCCCTGAAGGGCCTCTCTCGGTCTTCCGAGGCAGTCAAAGTCAGGTTCACGAACCCCTGGACAGCGGGCAGTCGGTCGATCGCTCCCATGGGGAAGCGATTGCGGATTGTGGCCATCGAAACGGTCCGGACCATGCCTTCCACCCTGAAAGATGTAGTGGGACGGAGCAGACCGCAGACCCTCAGGTCAGGTCAGGCGGTTACGCGACGCCTGATACGTAGGAGAGCCAGGAGCGCCAAGAGGAGGGGGAGGAGGGCCGCTGGGTGGCCAGCCGGGCTCGTGGCACAATTTGAGGAGCTGGAGCCCTCGTCCATACCGCTGTCGGGGCCGTCTCCGGGGTCGTCGCTGCCGCCCGGATCGTCCACGCAGGCAGCGAAATCCTTGCAGTCCTCGTCCTCGCAGTCCACGAACTGATCGCCGTCGTCGTCCTTGCCGTTGTCGCAGATCTCGTCCACGATCGGCTGGATAGTGGGGTCGCAGGCAGGGTCATCGTCGCAGTCCCAGTCCTCGCAATCCACGAAGCCGTTGCCGTTGTCGTCAACGCCGTTATCGCAGATCTCGTCGGGGACGTCGGGGCAAGCAGGGTCACCGTCGCAGTCGAAGTCGTCGCAGTCCACGAAGCCGTTGTCATCATCGTCAATGCCGTTGTCGCAGATCTCCTGGGGGCAGGCAGGGTCATCGTCGCAGTCAAAGTCGTCGCAGTCCGTGTACCCGTCCGCGTCATCGTCCTGGCCGTTGTCGCAAATCTCCTGGGGACAGGCCGGATCACCGTTGCAGTCGAAGTCGTCGCAATCCACGTGGCCGTCGTCGTCGTCATCGATGCCGTTGTCACAGATCTCGTCAGGGACATCGGGACACGCTGGGTCACCCTCGCAGTCCCAGTCGTCGCAGTCCACGAAGCCGTTGTCGTTGTCGTCAATACCGTTATCGCAGATTTCCTGGGGACAGGCAGGGTCATCGTTGCAGTCGAAGTCGTCGCAATCTACGTAGCCGTCGTCGTTGTCGTCAATGCCGTTATCGCAAATTTCTTGGGGACAGGTAGGGTCATCGTCGCAGTCGAAGTCGTCGCAGTCCACGTGGCCGTCCCCGTCGTCGTCAATGCCGTTATCGCAGATCTCGTCCTCGCCAGTGCCCTCGCAGGCCGGGAAATCGTCACAGTCCCAGTCGTCGCAATCCACGTGGCCGTCGCCGTCGTCGTCAATGAGGTTGTCGCAGATCTCGTCCTCGCCGGTACCCTCGCAGGCCGGGTCGTCGTCGCAGTCCCAGTCAGCGCAGTCGGTGTAGCCGTCGCCGTCGTCGTCGATCTCGTCCACGCAGTTCTGCTCGAAGAAGCCCTCGCACGCGGGGTCGTTCTCGCAGTCGAAGTCATCACAGTCGATATGCCCATCGCCGTCCTCATCGGCACCGCCGGTACAAACCTCGTCCGCGCCGAACGCGACGGCCGGGACCATCAGCAGTGCCAGGATCATCCAGAACCGAAAAAGCATCTTCATAGGTCACCTCGTGGTCTTTACATTTCAATGGACTCGATACCATAGCGAACTGCACGAAAAATGGAAGACCATTTTTTCCGAGTCACCCCGCGCCCCAGTTGATCCGCAGCTTGTATGGCCAGGGACCGTAGTCCACGCCTTCGTCCTTGCCCCGCACCTCGAGGAGGAAAAGCTTGGTGCCCGTGTGCACCTCGTCCGGGCATGGAGTGGACCAGTGGCAGTAGACGCTGTCGGTTGAGCCGGCTTCTTCTCCCTGCCACGTCGTGATGTACTGAAAAACTCTCCGACTAAATCCGTGGGTGGTGCCCCGATATCGATGGACCCTGGCCCAACATTGTTTCGTTCTCTTGATGAGTATCAAAAAAGCGACGCCTGGTTGTCAAGAACCCTGGCCATCCAAGATCCACCGAATCAACTCCTGGGGCTTCAGCAGGAATCCTCGTTGCCGATATCGCCCATCCGGGATATCCTTTTCCCATGAAACACTGCATCGTCATCACCCTCCTCGCCGCGCTTGTAATCGCGTGCGGCGACGGCGGGGAATCCTCCGTGACTCCAGACATCCCCGTCGGGGAGCTTCCGTCCACTGACGTGCTGACGGCACATACTGAGATTGTCCCCCTCCCCCCACCAGTGGCCGCTGCGGAGGTCCTCGCCCCGGGGCCATTTGGCGTCGGTGAGATCCTCCTCGAGTTGGAGGACGCGACCCGCTCTACTCCGCCCAACGGGAGCTTTGAGGGCTCGGAGACCCGTTTTCTGTCCACCATAGTCTGGTACCCCACAGCGCCTGGCCCGGGGGATCGCCTGGACCCGGTGGAGGACGCAGCGCCTGCTGCCGACGGTGGGCCGTGGCCCCTCGTGGTCTACAACCACGGGTTCTCGTCCCGGAACGACGAGAACTCGAAGCTCGCTGTCTACCTTGCGAGCCGTGGCTTCGTCGTCGCTGCGCCGGATTTCCCACTTACCAACATCTTCGCGCCAGGCAAACCCACGGCGGTGGACATGATCAACCAGCCCGGGGACGTACGGTTCATCATGGATCATCTCACAGGGGACCATCCCGACGCGGATCATCCGCTGCTGGGGCAAATCGACAGTGAACGGATCGGCCTGGTCGGGGTTTCCCTGGGCGCCATGACGGCCCTGGCGGTAACATTCCATCCGGAGATGCGGGACCCGCGGGTCCGCGCAACGGTCGCGGCTGCGCCGCCGGGGTGCTATCTGGCCGATGAGATCTACGACACCGTCGAGGTCCCCCTCCTGATCCTCCACGGCACCGGCGACGCGATCCTCACCTACCCGGAGAACGGATCGCCGACCTGGGAGCGTGCTAATCCACCCAAGTATTTCCTAACCCTCGAGGGAGGGACCCACACGTCCATGGCCGGGCTCGCCATGCCGCTTATGGAGGTCCTGGGGAACACCGATGACGTCGGCTGCGAGACGATGGCGGACAACCCCTCCCTCGATCCGGAAGCGCTGGCCGAGATGTCGTCAGAGTTCGGGGGAGTCGACTACGCCACGGTCATGGACCAATGCCCGGCCCCGTGCACGGTCACGATAACCGAGCCGATGATGGACGCCCACCGCCAGCTCAAGCTGGTTCAGCGGAGCACGATCGCTTTCTTAGTAGCGCGCCTCCAGGGAGACGACAGTTACGAAGCCTACCTGCGTGAGGGACTCGTCGGTGACACGGAGGACGTGACGTTGGTGTTCGCTCCCTGAACAGACCGGGTCCAGACAGTCGTTCAATAGTCCTCGATGCCTCTTGGCAGGTCAGACACGGGGTCGGGCATCCCCGGGCTGTTGCCCAAACGGTCAAAGAGAAAATGAGGGACTGATCGGAATCTCCCCGTTTCGCTTTACACTTCGTTTCGCCGTTCCATCATGCCCATGCGGCGCAAGTGCCAGTACCCGTGGATGGCGGCGTCCTCTGGCCTTCGGATCACATCGGCCTGGGTTGCGTGCTGCGCTGATTACTTCCCCAAGTTGACGAGGGAAGCGGTGTCATGTCTTCGGCATTAAACGGCTTCGTTTGACCGCGTGCAAGCTCGGTTTTGATATGCAATCATTCCCTGGTGTCATGGCGCAGGAGGAGGTCGAGGATGCTGCTGAATCCGAAGAAGAAGAAGGGCGTGCGCGAGTACCCGGACGCGCGGAGCCGGGAGATCATGGAGAATACGATCGCTTTCTTCGAGGCCAAGGGTCTCGCAAAGGTGAAGGAGGACGACCACGAGCGGGTCTGGTACCAGGACTTCCTCGACTTCGTCGGGCGTGAGGGGATCTTTCACACCCTCCTCACCCCCCCGGAGTACGGCGGCGAGGGCTGCCGCTGGGACACCTGGCGGAACACGGAGTTCAGCGAAATCCTGGGCTTCTACGGTCTCTCCTACTGGTACACCTGGCAGGTGACGATCCTGGGCCTCGGCCCCATCTGGATGGGCGCCAACGAGGCGGTCAAGAAAGCCACCGCGGAGCACCTGAAGAATGGCGGGATCTTCGCGTTCGGGCTCAGCGAGCAGGCCCACGGCGCGGACCTCTATTCGAGCGAGATGGCCCTCCACCCCCAGGGGGACGGGACCTGGCTCGCCCGGGGGGAGAAGTACTACATCGGCAACGCGAACGAGGCAGCGCTGGTCTCGGTCTTCGGCAAAATCGCGGGGACCGACGACTACGTATTCTTTGTGGTGGACCCGAAGCACGAGAAGTACGAGTGCGTGGACAACGTCTGCAACTCCCAGAACTACGTCGCGCATTTTGCGCTCCACGACTACCCGATCACCGAGGGAGAGGTCCTCCAGACGGGACGGGACGCGTGGGACATGTCCTTGAACACGGTCAACGTGGGCAAGTACAACCTGGGCTGGGCCTCCATCGGCATCTGTACCCACGCGCTCTACGAGGCCATGGACCACGCGTCCGGCCGCCACCTCTTCGACCACGCGGTCACCGACTTTACCCACATCCGACAGTTCTTCGTGGACGCGTACTGCCGCCTGACCGCGATGAAGCTCTTCGCGCTGCGGGGCGCTGACTACATGCGCACAGCGTCCCCCGAGGACCGACGCTACCTCCTCTATGATCCCATGGTGAAAATGAAGGTCACGGGCCAGGGGGAGGAGGTGATGAATCTTCTGTGGGACATAATCGCGGCCCGTGGCTTTGAGAAGGACCTCTACTTTGAGATGGCCGTGCGTGACATTCGGGCACTGCCCAAGCTCGAGGGCACGGTCCACGTCAACATGGCCCTGATTATCAAGTTCATGAAGAACTACTTCTTCAGTCCGGGGACCTATCCCGAAATCCCCGAGACCAAGGAGCCGACCCACGACGCCTTCCTGTTCGCCCAGGGCCCCACCAAGGGCCTCTCCAAGATCCGCTTCCACGACTACCGGCCCGTCTACGCCCGCTCAAACTTGGCGAATGTCCGTATCTTCCGGAAACAGATCGCGACGCTCAAGCACATGCTCATGGCAGCGCGCCCATCAAAGGAGCAGGCCAAGGACATCGACTTCCTGTTGATCCTCGGCGAGCTGTTCACCCTGGTGGTCTACGGCCAGCTCCTCCTCGAGGCAGCGCCCATCCACGGGATCGACGACGACCTCATGGATCAGATCTTCGACATCCAGGTCAGGGACTTCTCCAAGTTTGCGCTCCAGCTCTACTCCAAGACCGGCGCCACGACCCTCCAGCGGGCTTTCTGTCGCCGAATGATCCGTGCCCCGGTGCGGGATGACGCCCGCTTCGAGCGGATCTGGACGGAGAAGGTCGAGCTCTTGAAGGGCGCCTATTCCATGACCCCCTGAGCCAGGCATGATGGACCACCACCCCTGAGGGCTTGTCCACCGCGATGAGGTGCTCGTCCTGGCAGAGCATCTGCGGGTCGCTCCCTCTCGACGCGCTGTACGGCGATCAACCGTCGGCCATTCTGGAGTCCCTCGTGTCTTCGGAGGAGGACACCGGACGGGGGGTGACGATCTGCCTGTCGCTGCTGTCGGGTGGACCGCTGTCGGTGGCGCAGGCACGCATGGCAAGGGGCCGAACGGTCCACGCGGAAGATGGAGACTGCACGAGAGCTGATACCCGATCTACAACACCTCCTCACCCTGGTCTGGCCCCGGCACGGAGCCGAGTCCCACGACCGGTGGTAGGAGGATGTCCATGGTAGGCAAGACACACGAAACGACACAGGAGAAGTGGGCGCGGCTGCGGCACGCGGTAGCCGCACTACGGCGTCGGAACCGGTCGGATGCCGGGACGACCCGCGCGATGTCGCCTCGTCTGCTCGCTACGCTGGAGCAGCAGTACCTCCAGCATTCCCGCTGGAGCCGGAGCGGACGAGGAGCACCTGGGGGACGATGTTCGGAGACACGAAGCGGGATGAGTGCAAAGCAATTTCTGGTCAACAGCCAGGGGCAGGTGACCAATTTCACTCTTTTCCCTTGCGGGCGGCGACGAAAATCTCCATTCTATACTTCCACCGCAGGAGGGTTGGAGACCATTCTGGGTCCCCAGCGGTGATTCCTCTCTTCCACCCAGACCGGAAAGGCACGATGAAGGTCCCGAAGCAAATCCGATCCCTTGTCGACGACGGACTGGTCGACGAGGTTCTCCGGCAACTGATGAGCGGCAAGGAGGCGGATCTCTACGTCGTCCGCTGCGGCTCCGAGATCCGCTGCGCCAAGGTATACAAGGACGCGTCCCGGCGAAGCTTCAAGAAGGCTGTCCAGTATCGGGAAGGTCGGAAGGTGCGCAACAGCCGCCGGGGCCGGGCCATGGAGAAGGGCTCGAGGTTCGGGAAGAAACAGACCGAGGAGGTCTGGCAGTCTGCGGAGGTAGACGCACTCCGGGTCCTGGACGCCGCGGGGGTCCGGGTGCCCCGGCCCTACGGCTGCTTCGACGGCGTCCTGCTGATGGAGCTGATCACCGACGCCGCAGGGGACGTCGCACCGCGCCTGAATGACATCTCGATCTCCGCTGCGCAGGCTCGTTGCGACCACGCGGTGATGATGCGACACGTCGTACGGATGCTCTGTGCGGGGATCGTCCATGGCGACCTCTCGGAGTTCAACGTGCTGATGGAGGAGGCCGGCCCGGTCATCATCGACCTGCCCCAGGCCGTGAACGCGGCGGCCAACAACAACGCCCGGTCCATGCTGATCCGGGACGTGGTCAACCTCACCAGCTACTACGCACGCTTCGCCCCGGAACTGGACGGCAAAAAGTACGCGGGCGAACTCTGGACTACCTACGAGGGTGGATCATTGCACCCGGACTTCGTACCTGCTGGTCTCTTCAAGGAGAATACCCGGGCCGCGGACGTGGAAGGGGTCCTGGAGGAGGTCAACGAGGCCGCAAAGGAGAACGAGGAGCGCCAGAGACGCCTCCTCGTGCTCCTCCAGTAAACACCTGACTCCACCCTGCTCACCGCCCCATAACGGCATACAGAAGATCCAGCGCAATCCTCCAGACCAAGCGGTTGAGCGTGGACGAGAAAATATGGGAAAAATAGGCACCAGTCATCTAGCGGAACAGTTTGGGCTCGCGTCTGACTCGTGTTTCGCCCTTTTCACCGGCTGCGGCTGGCCCTCGTCGTCCGGCG